>JAOAHD010000022.1 GCA_026415395.1 Candidatus Binatia bacterium
ACACACATACCCCTGCGGGCGAATCCCATCCGCCGGACAGCTCTTGCCAACTCCGTCGCACACCTCCACAACGTCACAGCCACCCGTGGCCGCTCGGCACACCGTACCCGCGCTGGCCACATCGTCCGCCGGGCAACTCACGCTCGTGCCCGTGCAGTTCTCGGCCACATCGCACACCCCACTGGCCGCCCGGCACGTGTACGTGCTCGGCCGCAACACGTCCGCTGGACAGTCGTTCGCATTGCCTGGGCAATTCTCCGCTACGTCGCAAACATCGGCCGCAGGTCGACATACAGTCGACGAAGGCTTCTTCGCATCCGCCGGACAGGTTGCACTCGTGCCGGTGCAATTTTCCGCCTGGTCGCACACACCAGCCGCAGCCCGACAGACAGTCGATGAACTCTTAAACCCGTTGGGCGGGCAGGTATTGCTTACGCCGTCACAAAATTCCGCGACGTCGCAATCTCCAGCCGAAGCGCGACAAATCGCCGTACTCTTGGCATCGGTGGGGCAAACCGCACTAGTGCCAGTGCAGTAGTCGGTCAAGTCGCACTCCCCTACCGAGGCACGACACACGGTCGTGGGCGGGGCGACCTGATCTGGAGGGCAGGTCTCGTTGAACCCATCGCAATAATCGGTGACGTCGCACACACCCACCGAAGGCCGACACACCGTCGTGTTCGGAGCAATTGGATGCGTGCAGTTGTTACTGCTGCCGTCGCAAATATCCAGGCGGCACGGCTTACCATCGTCAGAGCACGCTGTACCCGCGGGCTTCTTAGCGTCGGCTGGGCAGGTCGCTGACGTTCCGGTACAGAACTCTACCGCATCGCACTCACCGGCAGCGCTCCGACAAGCAGTCGACGTCGATGCGAAGGTGCAATTTGCGGTGCAACAAACGCTACCTGCAATCGCTGGATCGCACTGCTCACCGACCACCGAGTCGATCACCCCGTTCCCGCAGAGGGCATTGAACGTCACCGTAACGAAGTGACCGTCGTTCGCCTGCGTGCGCGACGGGGTTCCGGGATAACCGCACACGTCACAGCCAGTCGTGGAACCGTTCTGCTCGCCAAGACGAACCGCCGCTTCACAGGAATTGCTGCGCACATTCGCCGTCCAGGTGAAAGTCAAGGAATGGGACTTCGACACTCCGTTGCTCACACCGTAAATCGACGCATTTGCGCCTAAATTAAACGAACCTGATGGTGGGGCGCCAATGTTTAAACTGCCGGTAACCGTGGTGCCCCCACTTTGACTCCCCGAAACACCACTCATACTAGTGCTCCCATCGCACCCGGGAGCATCACCATTCACATCGCGGGCACCAACCAGGTTCTGCACAACGTCGAGGCGGTAACCTCCCGGGGTGGTCACGTTAAAAGACATGTTGTGCTGGGCCGTGCCGTACTGATCGCGCGTACTGAAAATGCCAACATCTGCGTTCACGTTGAACGCGTACCTGCTTCGAATTTGCGTCCCCGTTTCCACTTGCTTTGCCACGGACCAGCCCGTAAAGCCGTCCGAATTATTTCCCGGGCTCCCGGCGCTCCCGGCAGAGCTTACATTGAAGCTTGAGATTTGCGCCGATCCCGGGACCGACGCAAGAAACAAAACCATCGCAACGACACCTGTCATTCGCAGGTGCACCCTGCCGTAACGCATAAGTTCCCCTCTCTACCTCGAAGGACCCTCAGTCGGCCTGCCGCCGTGCATTCAACTTGAATGCGCTTCCCTTACCACACCCTGCCGCCCGTTTGTCAATACTAGATTTTTCACCTGTGCGCTCAGCGCTTTTCCGGCTCGTCGCGGTACACGTAAGGGAGAAGCACCGTCGGGTCAAAGAACGTCACTACGTCTCGCACTCGACCTTGCCGGAGGAAGAAAATGCTTACGCCGCGCCAGCGTTTCTTGTCGTCGAGCCGATCCGGCCAAGCCCACCACTCGATCACAATGCTCCCTGGGCCACGGTGCACCGCGCGCTGCTGGACCTGCCCGTTGGGGAATAGGCGCCAATATCCTTGTACGTGTCTCGGAAGCTTCTCGGCGCCGATCCACGTGCCGAACGCGCTGCTCCAATAACGCGCGTCCGGCGGCAGCAAGCCGTCCAACTGCTCCACAGTGCGGCTATTCAATGCTCCGATCCAGGCTACAGCCCAGCGGCGCGCGTCGAGATCGCTCGGCACCGGTTGCGGCCACCCATTACAGCCAGCGACCTGCAAGAGCGTAAAAAGACCAACGGCTGCGAGCGGACAAGCAAAAACTCGCCGACGGCTCACGCCCACTTCCCGTATCCGCGAAGTTTCAGCTCCGCCACCACTTGGCGGACTGCTTGCGCGTCGTCTTTCGGACAAACGAGCAGTGCATCGGGCGTGTCTACGACGATCAGCCCGTGTACAGCAGCGAGAGCTACCAGCCGAGAGGGGCTCCAAACGATGTTGTCCGAGGCGTTCCAATTCAGCACGCGCCCGTGGCTTACGTTCCCATGCTCATCGGTTGAAAAAAATACGCCCAGTTCGGTCCAACTGCCGACGTCGCTCCAACTAAAGCTGCCTTCGACCACGACGATCGGAGGACTCCCTCTTTTCGACACAGGCTCCAGAACGCCGTGATCGACCGATAACGAAGGGAGCTTAGCGTAAGCCGAGGCAATTCGACGCGGGGAAATCGGCTGACCGCTAGTGAGCATGTCCACGAAGCAGGCAACCACTTCCGGGGCCGTCGTGGAAGCGGCCTGCAAAAACGTGTTCAAGTGCCATACGAACACCCCACTATTCCACAGAAAACGCCCGTTGCGCAGAAAGCGCCGCGCCGTCCGGCTGTCGGGCTTTTCGCGGAATTGTCGGACAGAATACGCCGTGCCCTCTCTTCCTGGGACTGCGAGCTGCGCGCCACATTCGATGTAGCCATAACCGGTTTCCACCCGGCTGGGTCGAATTCCCACGGTCACGAGTGCCTGCTGGCCGGCCAAGAGTGCCGCCCTCCGCAACGTCTGCCGCCAGCGCGCAGCTGGCTTCACGACGTGGTCCGCAGGAACGGCAATCATCACCGCATCCGCATCACGCCGTCGAATAGCAACTGCCGCAAGCAACAGGCAAGGAAGCGTGTTTTTCCCTTCCGGCTCGAGGAGCAAATTCCCCTCCGCCAGTTGCGGTAGCTCTTCACGCACGCGCCGAGCATAAGAGCGGTGCGTAACAACCAACAGCCGTTCCCATCCGACCAACGGTGCGAGCCGCTCTGCCGTACGCTGGAGCAAGCTCGCTTTGCCGTCCAAACGCAGGAACTGTTTGGGCTCGCGCGCACGACTCAGGGGCCAGAACCGTGTGCCCTGGCCGCCGGCCATAATCACGCCATAAAGTGGAGCTCTTGCCACAACGCCTCACCTGCGATGTGCGGAGCCATCGAAAGATCTCGCGACTCGGCCCTTCGCCACCAGCGGCTCCTCGCGGACCAACCGGCGATTCAACAGTTTGCATCTCGTATCTTCCCAATTCTCCACAGCCACGGCTTCCACCGGGCAGTTCCCCACCCCTGCCCACTCATCGATAAACTCCAGAACTGCGCGGTCGTTCCCCTCCGGATGCAAAGCATCACCGAAATACAGGATGCGCTGAACTCCCTCGCTCAACAATGCACGGAGAGGGAAGCGCTTATCATGGCCCTCCACGACGATGTCGAAGGAGGTCTGTCCACCCAACGTCACGCGCAACCCGTGACTCGCTTGCCATGGCGCAATCAGCGTCCGCAGCCGTTCCAGCAGCCGCAGCCGGTAACCCGTACGCCGGTCGAACTCCACAAATGCGGCTCGCTGGGCATAGGCCTCTGCATCCATCTGCGCTGGGCGCCCCATCGGCACCACGTTGATCATGCTGCCACGATTAATGATCTGCTCGCCGCGCACGGGAACTCCGGACGCTTCCAGACAGAACTCGCGCTCGTTCAATAGAATGCTCACGGATCGAAGCAGCGCATCGAAGGCAGTTTCGCCCAGATGATCGCGCAATGCGAAACGACTGACCGGCTGAACCTCCACCTCTCCACCCCGCACGAGGCAACGGTACCGGTCGGCACCGTTGCAGACGAACGCATCGAAGCGGCCCTCGAAGCCATACTCCGCTAGCGGCTCCACAAGCTGCTCCATCACTAACTTCAGGTCGCTCCCCGCAGCTAGATGAAACACGGGATCGAGCCGGCACAACACCTCGGCCATCTCCTCACGAATCGGAGCGCGTGGTGGTGTCAGCGTATTGTCCACATCGAAAACGATTGCACCGACCTTCATTCCGTCCGCCCCAAACAGAGCGTTACCGTCTACTGCTGTGCAGTAACGTTCCCCCTCTAGCCTGCTTCGTAGAGCACACGGACGGCGCGGAGGCACACGCCCGGACCTGTTAATGTAAGGTGCAGCCAGTACTGGAATCCCTCCCGCACCACCTCGGGCTGCGGCAGCTGCACGGCTGAGACCTCACGCAGCGGACGCGCAAGCGACATGGGCGTGAGGGCCAGTAGCTCACGCGCAGTTTCCGCCGTGCGAAACAAGGCAACAACGCCAAACGCATCATCAGAAACATCGTCGAACACGGCTTCGATTCCCTCAATCCGCGCCGCCACTGGAACAGCGACCCGCGCCAGGAAATACCCGGCTCCCTGAGTCATACAGAGAGGACCCAGCCCCGCGCTCGTCAATGTATACCGCACCCCTACGCTCGCCGGCACGAACTCCTGCGGTGCAACGACCAGCACCTGAGTTGCTGAGCGAGCAAAAGCACCGCCAGCCCAGATTAGGCAAAAAAACAGCGGGGCAATGCTCCAGAACCAACCCTTTTTCTCTTGAGCTCGAATCATGCTTTTCATTGCGCCGCCGCGGTGGAGCGGAGGAGCTTCAAGAACGACCGCGCATCGAAGTAGTTACGCATCCACACGATGCGCTGATGGACAACACCGAACACCGCCAAACCCACGAATTCTAGATCAACATCTCGCACCCGCCCTTTTGCAACCCAGTGGATCGCGCCACCTTGTTCCAGGGGAATAAAGCGCTGCTGAACGCACTGCCAGTGCGAGGCCTCTGGCCACAATCGCGCAAACGGTCCGAAGTGCGTGACGGCCTTAACCGGAGTCGGTGTCACCGAATCCTCGTAGCTAGCCTCTGGTGCGAAAAGTTTTTGCCAAGTGGCAACGTCCCGATTCTGGCAGGCTGCAATCCATTCGTCAGCCAACCGACGGGCTGCCGAGTCTCCAGCAAGCGCACCCGACGCGCAAGCCACACCCACCACCAACACAGCAACACCGCTCACCCTCATGCGTGTGCCGTGCCTCCGAACGTGGGACGTTCGTTGCCGCAGTAGCAAATGGCCAGCAAATCCAACGCACCGCTAGTCTCTCGCCGAATGCTGAAATCGCTCGTTTCGATTGGTGGGTTTCCCTTTTGAGCGATGCGGCGGCGCACCAAGCGCGCCAGTCGTGGATAGGCCCACTCGACGAGGCTTCGGGGAATGTGCTTGCGCAACCCCAACGGGTCTAGGCGCAAGATCCGCCGCGCTTGCCGTACGCGAGCCTCCTCGAACGCCATTACCTTATCATTGCCCCAAATCCCGAACATCTCCACCCGTGGGAACACGGAGCTCAGCACGGTTTGCAATTCGTCAGCTATGTACTCATGCACGTGATAGGGGTTTTCGATGCGGCTAAGCAAGCGATTTGGCGTCGTGATCACGAGCCCCCCGCCCTTAGCGAGTACCTTGTGCGCAGCAAAAAGGAAGGGTTTCGGATCCTCCAAGTGCTCGATGACCTGGAAATGGCAAATGATGTCAAAGGTCTGCCCGAGCTTGTCCACTTCTTCCAGCGAGCAAGCCTCGTAACGCAAATTGGGGCGCTGGTAACGTTGCCGCGCGGCAGCAATTGCCCTCGCCTCGCGATCCACACCTACCGCCTGCTCAGCGACCTCCGCGAGCAGTGCGGTTCCGTAACCGTCTCCACAACCCGCGTCCAACACGCGTTTACCGCGTGCCAGCACTTGCGCGTAGCTGTAAGCAAACACGTGCCGGGCTAAATCAGCTTGGAAGAGAGGATCGCCAGCGTGAAGGCGCTCCCCAGTGAATAAGCCACCCTGACTTGCTGACTCGCTCATTCGAAACTCCCAATCTGCTGTTTGCTGATTACCTCAACCCGGAACCAAAGCACCCAGTTTTGCCAAGGCGCTACGCACGAATGCGCGCACACGGTCGTCAGGATCTGCCACGTGGAGCTCTAAGGCTGCAACCGCGGAGCGCTCGCCTAACTCGCCCAGACCCCAGGCTGCGGCCATCCGGACTTCCACCTCAGGGTCATCGAGCCCCCGTTCCAACAGTGGCTGCAATGCCGCATCTCGCACGCCTGCCGCGACCCAAAATGCAACTGCTCGGACTTCCGACTGGGGACTCGTCATCTCGAATTCCAGTGCTGCCCTCCCTTCGGAATCGTCCCGGTCCCACTCTTTTACCACAACCGCCGGAACCCATAAGCGATCGAAGCGCAGCAAGCGAACGATTGCCGGAAACACCGGGCGTGCTAGGTCAAGCGCGGCCACGGCATCAGCTGCTTGACTCGAGAGGTCTACCCACTCGTTTCGATCGCCCAGCAATCTGATGAAAATTGGAGCGAGTGTCTTCGCTTGCAGGTGAGGAGCAACGCGCACAGCAAACACCCTTACGGCTAAAGGCTCAAAGGGGTTGTCCGCCCAGTCTGCAAGCCTCTCCCACTCGATACTCGCAAGCGCCCGGTCGGCGGCGCGCCAGTCCTGCGAAAACCAATACGAGGCAAACGCAAGCTTGCTCGAGATGTGAAACAACAACCCGGCAACGGCGGGACGAGAGGCTGGGTCGGTGTCGTAGAGCCGCAACAGCGGAGCCACGCTTCGCGCATCGCCAATCTCTGCAATCGTTCGGATGGCGAGCTCTGCTTCTTTGCCCTCGAGGCGCTGCCCTTCCAGTAAGTGCGCCAATGCAGCGGCGCCCAAGGAACTGCGGGACTTGCGAATGAGTCGCACTGCTTCGTACTGAACAGCCGGCCGGGCATCCGCTAACACCGCGGCAATTGCTTCGGGATCCTCTCGCTCTGCGGCTGCCAGCGCCAAGCGCAGTTGAGCCGCCGTAGCTCCTCGCCGGTAACGTAGTTCTCGCTGCCAGAGCTCCGGGTCTCCCGGCAATCCCTGTTCTTGTACGTCCAATTCTTTTGGCGTTCCCGGGGCCAAAATGTTGAACACGCCAACCTGCGCGACCAAGCGATAATTGCGGGTCACGTAATCGCGGAGGTTGAAGTAGTACACGGGTGCCGTGGCGAAAAAGAGCGGATGGTCGTGAAGCGTGACCACGAAGCGCGGCGGCCGTTGCCGCAGAGCATCGATCACTTCCGCTTCGACCTCGTGCCCAGGCCAGCCAGGGAAAAAGTATCCATGCCGTGTCGGGTTATGGCGGTCGGCCAAAAACGACAGGACATCGAGCACGGGGAAGGTGAAAACGAATTCGCCGGGCGCGGTGTGGGCAATGAGAAAGCGGGTGGTTTCGTTGATGGAGAAGAAGAGCCGCCCTGCTGCAGGCTCGATGACCAACGGGGCGCGGCCACTTTGGAGCCGCACCACTGCATCGCCACTGCGCCACCCAAACTGCCATAGGTACCATATGCGCTGCCAGGCAGGCGCGGTAAGTGCGATGATGCCCACCGCCACCGGAAGAAGAGCAAGCGTTCGGAATCGTCGACCCCGAGCAAGGCTGCGGCACAACACCGCACCAAAACGGCCAGCAAACTCGCTCGTCAGTGCGGCACCCACCACCAACAGCGCCGGCACCGCCGGAACGAGATGCATAAAATCGGTTCGCGGGTAGAGTTGCGCATGCATGAACAACGCTGCAAAGAGCACGATCACAAAGAGCGGCAACTGCCTCGAAGTGCGCTCGGGTAGATCGCTCGCGTCCTTCCCACTCCGCAACCTTACCCGCAATCGCCACGCGGCAATCACCGCGGCACCAACCGCCAACCAAATGGACGCCAAAGCCAGGGCAAACGACACATCGCGCACCCGCATGGTGACGGATGCAGTCAGCCCTTCGACCATGGCAGGCGGGTGCCGCAACAGCGCAGCCCCGACGAGTACCACAACCGCAACCCCAACAGTGCTCAAGACCCTGCCGTGCAAGAACCGTTGGCGCATGGCCCAGTAGGCCACAAGAACAAAGAATAAAAAGGCGAAGACTCCCCAACTGAAGGAACTGAACGGCGGGTACGGCAGAAAATAAAACTTGTCGAACCCGGTACCGACGAACAGAGTCGTGCGGAGAAACTGCGCCGTGCCCAGTTGGCGCCAGTAGTGCCAGGCCCAAGGGAGCACCATCAGCGCCATGCCAGCACCAAAAGACAAGCCGTTCCACCAAGCACTGCGCCACGAAACCGTGCGACGCAGTGGCGCCGGCAACCCTGTGGTCACGGCTGCAAAGGCCAATACCGGTAGAACCAAGGCGGCGAGCTCTCGGTTCCCACCGGCTCCTGTAACGACGACGGCCAAGCCTGTTACAGCCAGGAATGGCAACACGACAAGCAAGGCCCGCGTGCTCCATTCGAACCAGCCACCGCGCGCTGGGTCGCCATCCGAGCCGACCCGAAGGAGCACCGCTACAGCTGAGAGCGATCCGGCGGCGGCGAGAATGCCGCTGTTAGGTTTGAAGCCGAACACCAAGCCAGCAGCCGCGCCTGCAGCGAACAGCCACCATGCGCTGCCGCGCTCCCACCATCGCAAAACCATCGCAACTCCGAGAAGCCAAAGGAGCGTGACGTACCAAATGGGATACGGGATGTTCGCCGAGAAAAATTGGCCATCGTAGTAGGGGATCAGAGCTACATAGGCCCAGGCCGCCAGCGCCGCCGGCCACCGCTTGGCCCCGATCTTCTGCGCTAAAAGGTAAATGAGATACACGGCCAGCGAGTTCACCACCGCAAGAGCAAACCGAATCACGAGGACGTTTACGGCAAGCAAGCGGAACAACAACCCGTTCCACCAGTACACTCCTGGCGTGTAACCCGCGTGAAAGTCGGTGTAGAGCCGATGGCCCAGAGACGTCCGGTAAATTTGGTACAGCAGCGTCCCTTCGTCATCGAGATTCAGGCCGTACGGAACGAGTGAATAGAAATACGCCGCCGTGAGAGCGAAGAACAACCCATCCACCCACGACCACTGGCGTCCCCGCATGGCCCGCCTGTCTAGCGCGAATCGCTGCTCGAAGTACAGCGGCTTTCGCATCCTAGATGCCGGCGGGCCCATCGCGCAGCACTGTGGACGCTCGCGTCAGGATCCGTCGCCAGTAGTTGGCGCAAGAGCGGGCAAAACGCACATTGCCCAAGCGGGACGGTGAGATACGCGCTCAACGCGCGAGTCGCCGGATCTGCTGCCTCGCTGGCTGCTCGGATCACGCGCAGGGCATCGCTGCCGGGCAACCGTGCCCAATCGAGGAACAACGGCGGCAGGATGGCGGGCAGATTCACAAAGCGGCTTGCAAGCTTTGCCCATTGATCGGCGGCCGAAGAAAGCCTCGCTGCCAGGAGCCCCCGTTCCAGCACCGACGCTAAGTCAGTAGGCTCCGCACCACTCACCGCCAACGCCTCCCAAAGAAGCTCGATCGGGGCGCGTGCAGCCAATCGCCACGCGAGATAAATCCTCAACCGCGGATCGCGCTCCTGCAGAAACCACGAGCGCATGTCCGCCCATTCTTCCGGCACGATCGCCGGCGGCGCGGCATCCTCGTCGGCACCCCCGAACTGCCAGGTCAACAAGAGGTTGCGCACGGCCACGTTCCACAGCGCGTTTGCCCAGTCGGTGTAAAGCGGCGACTCGGGCGTCGGGCGTACCCTCGCCAGAACTGCCCCTACCCTCGCATTCGCCTGTTCTCCAGCGATGCGCAGCACCAAACGGGCACACCCAGTGGACCACGTCCGGTAACCGAACTCCGCCCACGCCCGCGACCATTGCTCCAACGCAACGGGGTCAGGGCTGCCGCGCAGAGCGAGCAAAGCCTGTCGGTTGCATTCTTCGCTGGCTGTCTTTCGCTCCCACCTTTTCCAGTGCGGTGCTGAATCCCCGCCGCCGTCCGCCGGCACGGACGCACCCGTCTGCGGCCTCCAAACGCGGAACGAACCGAAGCGCTCCTGAACCGCATACCGCTGCTCGACCCAGTGCTTGAGCAAAAAGAAGAATCCGGCCGCATCGGCAAAGAACAACGACGGTGGGTATTCCGTCACGATCCAACGAGGAGGCCGTCGTTGCAGGTCATCCACGACTTCAGCCTCCACAGAGTGTCCGGGCCAACCGCTTTTGAAGTAGCCGATTCGCGCTGGGTGCCACGTCGCCACGAGAAAGCCCAAGAGATCGAGATCGGGAAACGTAAACAACTCTTCGCCCCTAGCCCCTTGGCGAAGCAACCAACGGGCGGTGTGCGCAAAATCGCGCTGCCGCTGGCCGGCATGATCGGCGCGCACAAGCACAAGGGCGCGATCTGTATCCCACCATTCCAATCTAGAGGTCAGGCCAACGAGAAAGCCCACCACATGGCTCCACACCCGCAGTTGCGGCGCACTACACACCAGCAGGACAGCCAACGCCGCTGCCGGCACCAGTGCCGGAAATAGCTCGCGCAGCCGGTCCGGCAGCGCCCTCGCCCAACGGCGCGAGTACGCTTGCCCGATAACAACGAGCAGCACGAGACTCAGCGGTGCGGCATAGGCCAAGTGAAAGAAATCGCTGCGCGGGTACGCAGTCCAGAACAACGCTTGCGCGCCGATATTGAGGAGGGCGAGCCTGGGCGCCAAAGCTTGCCAACGGCGGGTGACCCCCAACAACAGTGTCCCTACTGCCGCCACAAAGTGCGCAGTCGGAACGGCGATGTACAAGCCTCTCCGCACGGCTGAAATCACTGCTTGCTCCGCTCCTTCCGGTTTTGGGGCCAGCGCAGCGTACGCCACCATCATGGCGATCACGACCACCAGGATCGCCACGGACCACTCTTGCCGCTTTTGCCCACGGAGCCACAGCGGTAACCACCAGGCCGAGACGCTCAGCGCCACTGCTACCAAAAAGAGTAGCCAACTCCACTCGTAAGGGATGAAAAAGTGCTCCTCGTAACCGGATCCGACAAAGAGCACGTCACGCCATACTCCGCTAAAGCCGAGCTTCCACCAGTACACCGCCAGCCACGGCAGCGTTACACTGAGGAACCCAGCTCCCGCCAGCAGTAGCGCCCGCAAGCCAACCTGGGTACCAAGGGTCGTTGGCGGCTGCGCACTCAGGGCAACCGCGATCCAGGCAACCACCGCCAAGAGAAACGGACCCAAAAAGACAAACCCGTGCTGGTCCAACAGATGGTGACGAAACACCGCCGCGACACTGGTCGCCACCGCTAACAACGCGACCAAGGACGACACCTCGAACCGGCGCGCGAGCAAGCCTGCAGCGGCGGTGGCCGTAAATGCGAGTTGGAACAACCCGGAATTCGGTTTGAAGGAAAAACTCAACCCAGCAAGCAAACCCGCGGACAGCCACCGCCAGCCGCGGCTATCTTCCTGCCCCTTAACGAGCAGGAGCCAGCTGCTCAGCATCCAGGCGATGCAGTACCAAGCCGGGTATGGCACGTTGAACGACAGCTCCGACACCTCGACGACGGGTAGCAAAGCGGCGTACGCCGCTACCGGGACAACCGACCATGCTGGCGGCGCAAAATGCAAACCCACGCGGAACAGTAGGAGGGCGTTCACTACGTGCACCGCCACGAGCGGCAAGCGCACGACGGACAAGTGCTCACCAAACCACCGGAAGAGCAAGGCGTGAAAATAAAAGTACGCCGGTGTGTAACCGCTGATGAAGTCGATATATGGCACCTCGCCGCGAGCCGTGCGGTACAAAAGGAATACGGTGGCGCCCTCCTCACCCAGATTCACACCGTAGAGGTGCAGCACTCCAAAATACGCGAGGGCCGCTGCCGCAACGGCCGCTTGCCACCACACAGCCCGCCGCACCCGTTTCGTCCCCGCCACTCGCGCCTGAACCATCAGCGACGAGCAACCTCAGCTTCGATCACCTCGATGGTTCGGTCTGCCGCCTGCTCCCAAGAGAACTGCTTTGCCCATGCAATCGCCCCGCGGGAAAGGCGCTCGCGAAGGGAGGTATCCGTCAAAATCCTCGCCATCGCATCCACCAGCGCTTGCAGGTCTCCGTGCGGGACCAGAAGTCCCGTTTCTCCGTGGCGCACCGCATCGCGCAAACCCGGGACATCGCTGGCAATCGCCGGAACCCCACACGCGTTGGCTTCGAGCACGGTAAGGCCCCAACCTTCCTTCTCCGAGGTGTTCACCACGACGTGGCAACGGCGGATGTAATCCACCTTCACCGCGTCGGGGACAAATCCTGTAAATGTGGTACACCGCTCGAGCGAGAGTTCGGCGGCTAGCTTCTGTAAATGGGCCTGGGCTCGGCCATCCCCTACCACAACAACATGCAGATCTGGCAACATCTGGCGCAGCTTCGCCGCCGCCCGGAGCACGAGATCGATGCGCTTATAAAACTCCACGCGCCCGAGCACGAGCACCGTGGGCTGCACGTCTGGGCAGCGTCCGTTCGGGTTGTACAACACATGATCTAGCCCGTTCGGAATTACGTGAATCGATTCGGCGGCGATCCCGCGGGCAATTAAATCGTCCCGCGTGCTCGGTGAAACGGCCACAAACCGGCGCCCGCGATACACCCAAGGGATGAGCCGTTCGAGCCCCACGACCGCCGCCGCCACCGGCGGTGAAACTTGCCGGAACGCCGTCCAACCGAACAAATGGTGCGTGATCAGCAACACCGGCACATCCGTGTAGAGGGGTGTGCAGAACGGAATCTTATTGAGGTGTTCCAAGATCACCGTGCCGCCGCGCCGACTCTCTTTGCGCACTTTCGCCGGCAGTTGCAAATAGTACGTGAGCCGGTTGCCAAAGCGGACGATCCGCAAGCCGTAATCGGTAACCTCCTCCTGTGCGGCACCCCGGTACCAAGTGCAGAAGAGCGTGGGTTCGTACCCGCGGCGCACGAACCACTTCGCCATTTGGGCGATGTGCAACTCGGCGCCTCCGGCCCAGGGGTGTCCGAGGTCACGCTCGTTCAAAATCAGCAACGGCCGACCCATGAGACTACAGCCGCCCGAGCCACGACCTCCACTTAAGCCACCACACGATCCAGAGAGCTTCGAGAGCAATCCGCTTGTTCATCTTTGAGTCACCCACCGTGCGGTCAACGAACAAAATGGGCGTCTCGAACAATCGGGCTCCGAGCTGCCAGGCGCGAAACGTCATTTCAATTTGGAACGCGTAGCCATTCGACCGCACGCGCTCGAGGGGAATGCGAGCCAACAATTCTCGCCGCCAACACTTGAACCCGCCGGTGACATCGGCAACCGGCAGGCCGGTAACCCAGCGGGCATAGGCGTTACCGTAGTAGCTCAGAAGGAGGCGGCTCATCGGCCAATTCACCACTGTGATCCCCCGGAGGTAACGAGAACCGAGCACCAGGTCGTAGTCCTCGGCCAAACGCAACAGTTCTGGGACCATGTCGACCGGATGGGAGAAGTCCGCGTCCATCTGCACAATGAGCTCCGCTCCATCGTCCAGCGCTCGGCGAAAGCCCGCCAGATATGCGGGGCCAATCCCTTCCTTCTGGCTGCGCACGAGGACAGAAACCCGCGTGTCCGCGCGCCCCATCTCCCGTACCACATCGGCAGTTCCGTCTGGAGAGTTGTCGTCCACCACGAGCACCCGCAAGCCCTCGCGCCCGTTGAGCAACGCCGGAATGATGCGCTGGATATTGTCACGCTCGTTGTACGTGGGAATCACAACCGTCGCAGTCATGGGGCTGGTGCCGGGCCGAATTGCGGTTCAACGAAAGCGTACCGACCAGTCGTAGTCAAACGAATTCCAGGGGATTCGTTCCTCGTCGGGGTTGTCCGGGTCGTAAAGCTCGCTGGCGACGCTGACGAGCTGCGTGTCATCCTCGAGTGCGACCCAGCCATGGTACACACCAGGCGGCACCACCAGAGTGCAGGGATTGCGCGCGCTGAGAACGTATTCGTCGAGCTGGCCGTACGTGGGGCTATCAGGACGGTCGTCTCGCAACGCGAATTTGGCGGCACCGTGACTGATGTGGAAGTAATCCCACAGCACCCGGTGCTTGTGCCACGCACGCACGGTGCCGCGCGCAAAGTCGCCGACAATGTACACTTCGCCGAACTTAGTGAAGTGCGGATCGTCGGCCCGGAGCACCTTGATCAAGTAGCCGCGATCGTCCACCCGTGCCCGCAACTCGATTAAGCGAACGCCTTCAATCATATGCCGGAACAACGAACATCAATCACTGCAGTCCCTGCCTCTGCACTTCGACAGCCAGAGCCTGTAGGCCCGCATCCACATCGCGACAAGAAAAACCAAATTCTTCGAGGCGCCGAGCCTGTAGCCCCCCTCGCAATGGTCGTCGCGCGCGTTGCCCCAAAGCTGCCGTCGGAGTCGGTTGGATCCTCGTCGGATCCAATCCGAACACCGCGCACACGCGGCGAGCGAATTCGTGGCGCGGCAGAAAATCCGGCGCGGCCACGTGCCAAACACCGGCCTGCGCTGCATCGACCAAACACCGGACGGCCCGCGCAATATCGCGAACGTAGGTCGGTGTGCCCCATTGATCCGATGGCACACGTATTTCTTCGCCGGATCGCAGTCGCTTCAGCAGCGTCATCACGAAGTTCTTTGGCGGCCACTCGCAACCGTACACACCGCAAACGCGCACAATTAGATTCTCTGGGTTCGCAGCCAGCACCAGGCCTTCGGCCGCGAGCTTCTGCTCCCCATAAACATTGATCGGAGAGGGCTCTGCCCGTTCCGAGTACGGGCCGGCAGCGCCGTCGAACACATAGTCGGTAGAGAAGAACAGCACACGGGCTCCGTGTGCATGCGCGACCCGCGCGACGGTTGCGGGTCCTTGCACATTCACGTCGCGCGACTCCTCCGGGTGATCTTCGCACCAGTCGACGTGTGGTTGTGCTGCCGGAACGAAAATCCACGCCGGACGCACCTCAGCCACCATCTTCGCCACCTCCTGCCCATCCCGAATGTCCAAGGGCAGAAGGCCAGGCTTGGGGTGCTGAAAATACGTGCCAATTGCCTGACCGGCGAAGGCATCCATCAAGGCGCTGCCAACAAACCCGGAAGCTCCGACTATGAGAACCCGCATGCGCCGATGACTCTAGTTCTACCGATCACCCAGCACGAGCAACCGAACGTCCCGCGCCCCTGCTCTTCCAGCGCAATCTCGCGTCCAGCGCACCCGTTCGTTGTAACTCGCGGAGCTGGCTCAAGCGCGCAAACGTGCCGTGACCGATCGTGTCAGCCGTAACGCCGAGCTCGCGGAGTTTCTGCGCAAGCTCGGCCAAGGCATGCTCCAGTGGTTCGCGGGGCACCGCATCCGGAAGACACCGAGCAAACTTGTCGAACCGCACCCGATAGCTGCGGGCGTCAGCCGCAGCGTCGGGCACCAGCTCCACACGGGAGCCCGGGGTCACCACCGTCACGGCCTCGGCTAGATCGCGCACACGGTAGTTGTTGCTACTCGAGCCGACATTGAACACCTGCGCCCCCACGACCTCGCGGGGGGCTTCTAACACCTCGCCAATCGCCCGTGCTACGTCTCGCACATGCACAAGTGGGCGCCAGGCTGTTCCATCAGATTGCAAGCGCACTCGACCCGTCGCGACGGCCCATCCGGTGAGGTTATTGGCAACCAGATCTAAGCGCATGCTCGGCGAGAAACCGTAAACAGTGGCCAAACGCAAGACCACCGGCGAAAAGGCTTCATCCGCCAACGCCAGGAGGCCGTGCTCTGCACGCCATTTCGATTCGGCATAAGCGCTCAGTGGCCGCGCGGGGCTTTGTTCATCGACCCACTCCGAACCAGCCGCGCCGTAGATGCTGCACGTAGAAGCAAAAACAAAGCGCTTCACACCAGCCGCCCGGGCGATGCTAGCCAAGTGCAACGTTCCGTAGCAATTGACCTCCTGCGTGAGCAGAGGGTCGAGGGCGCCGAGGGGATCGTTGGACAAGCCGGCCAAATGCACCACCGCATCCACTCCATCGAGGAGGTCGCGGCGCACATCACGAAGATCACAGCCCAGCCTCCCACCTCTACCTGCGGCGCTCACGCACCAACGATCGAACCACCCAGCGTCGAGCTCGACCACTTCGTAGTCACGCTCCAACAGCAAAGGGAGCAACACCGAACCGATATAGCCGCGACTGCCTGTGACCAAGACTCGTCTCAACACTGCTTCCCCGCGAATGGTGGTTCGTTCATGGGACCTCCTGACACCCGGCACCGCGATAGAGCGGCGTTCCGCGGAACTCCTTTCAGCTCTGGCAGACAACCATGTGCACCGCGCTCGCGCCGGGGTCGCGGGTAACCGCGGAGGATCCGACGTTCCCTCGCAAACTCACTTTGCCAGAGCCGGCACCGGAGTCGGCACGCCTGGTGGCAACACACGTTCCACCTCGAATTTTTCTACGCGCCGCCAGCCGTTCTTGTGCAACCAGTACTCTGCCATAGTCAGCAGCACATCGATCCCATACTTCCAAATGTTCACGTAACACTTCTCGTCGCCGTAGTATGTGGGAATCGTGCGCTCCACCACCCGCAAACCCGCGATGGCAAATTGCACCAGAATCTCGGTGTCGAAGTGGTAGGCGTCAGAGCACTTGTGGAAGGGCACCTTCTTGAGTGCCTCGCACGCATACACACGATAGCCGGAGTGATACTCCGACAAGTTCCACCCCAGCACCCAATTTTCGACCTTCGTCAAAAAGATATTCCCCAAGTAACGGTGCAGCGGCATCCCGCCCGCGCGGGGGTCGCCGGTCATGCGCGAGCCGAACACCATATCCGCTTCGCCGTACAAAAAAGGCTCCAAGAGGTAAGGAATTTTCTCGGGCGCGTACTGGGCATCCCCGTGCAACATGATCACCAGGTCGAACCCGTTGTCGATGCAGTGCTGGTAAGCAAACTTCTGACTTCCCCCATAGCCGCGGTTGTACTCGTTGCGGTACACACGCAAATTCGCCATCCCCTTTTGGGCAGCGTAACCAAGGCCCACCAAGTAAGTGTTGTCTGGGCTCGCGTTGTCGACGATAAAGATCTCCGCGGCAATCTTGCGAATGTGCTCGGGGATCCGGTCGAGCACCTTTGGGATCGTCGAAGCTCCATTGTACGCCGGAATGTAAATGGCAATCTTCAGATCCTCGACCCGCAGCGGGGCGCTACGACTAGCCTCCGTCAATCTGGATGGCCGACTCATGTCTGCACTCTCCTTGTACTTACGGTGCCTGGAGCGCGGCTACCATGCAGCACCGCACTTTGGCAAGAAGCTCAAGCAGCGCGCACGCACAAGAGGTGGGGCCCACCCCTTACCGTCGCACAAGCTCGAGGGCGGGCGGACCTGCCGGCGGCGCCGCGAAAATAGATCTCCCCGAGCCCACGATGGCTTCCGCTTCCTCGAGCACACGGAGCCAACGCAAGTTTTCGAAACGGGGGTGATGCAAATCCTCAAAGCCTTGCGTGCCGAGCTGCCGCACCATGTCGCGCACTGCCTCTTCCACCGAAACCCTCGGCCGAAAGCCGAGCACAGTCTCAATCTTGCGGCTCGACACCCGGTAACTGCGCACCGTTCGGTAGGAGTAATCGGGCACGATTTCCGCATCCACGCCTTCGAGCCTGAGCGCCTCGCGGACCCGCAACGCCAGTTCCGAGATCCGCATGTTTGCCCGAGCAACGTTGAAGATCTGCCCCCGAACCAACTGCTCGTCAGCCGCAAGGCAGGCGACGTATGCGCGTGCTACATCGCGTACTTCCACTAGTGGCCGCCACATCTCCCCGCCACAGATCAGGCGTATCCGGCCGTTGGCCATGGCGTCCCGCACGAAGGTGTTGACCACCAGGTCGAACCGCATCCGCGGCGAATAGCCGTATACCGTGCCCTTGCGGAGAATCACGGGGCAAAAATCGGGGCTAGCCATCGCCAACAAGCGCTGCTCTGCCTCGAGCTTCGAAAGCGCGTAGGCAGCACGCGGCTGTACCGGAGTGGTCTCATCGCAGACCAAGTCCGACTCGTCATCCGACAAGCCCCGGTCGTAAATTGAGCACGAAGAAGCGTACACGTACCGGCGCACGCCAGCGGCGCGGGCTAACTCGGCGAGACGCACTGCCGCCAGAGTGTTCATTTCATAATTCGCCACCGGATCGTACTCAGCCGTGGGATCGTTGGATAGGCCGCCCACGTTGATCACCGCCTGAACGCCGGCGAAATGCGCGGGTTCTGCACGCCGCATATCGGCCGCGACCAACTCAATGCGATCGCGCACACGGGCAAGACCCGTGTCCCCGAAGTACAGTCGGTCGAGAACCCGAACCGTGTAGCCTCGTTCGAGAAGCTCTTCGGTCAGTACCGAACCTATGTATCCGGCGCCACCCACCAGCAGGATCATACAGAGACTCATCGACCCTTGACCACCCAGTGGTCGCCGAACGTGTCCGGCGGGACGCGGACTTCATCAGGGTTGCCGCGACGATACACCTCGGTGGCCGTACTGATCATTTGCGTGTCGTCCTCAAGGGACATCCAACCATGGAATACCCCCGGGGGCACGACGATCAGGGATGGATTGCGGGCAGAACTCACAAACACATTTGTTTCCCGGTAGGTGGGGCTATCCGGCCGGTCATCTACGAGCACGAACTTCGCGGCTCCGTGACTGATGAAAAACAGGTCCCACATCTCCAAGTGCTTGTGGAAGGCGCGCACGGTGCCTTTGGCAAAATTGCCAACGAGATAGACCTGCCCGAACTTGGGGAGATGTGGGTCCGTTGCCCGCACAATCTCGATTAAGTAGCCGCGGTCATCGACATGGGCGACCAACGGAATATTCTGCACGTCGCGAATCACAGCGCGCCCCATCGCACAGGATGGCTACCTTTTCAATCAAAAACCTACCATCCCGGAGGCAGTCGCGAACGGAGCCGCTCGTGCGCCTGTGCCGCTCGCTCCCATTGAGGATCGAAACTCAGGAGGCGCTGCAGCAACGAATCAGCCCGGTCTAATTGGCCGTGCGCCATGAGTTTCTCTGCGGCATCCACCAAGGCCTCGTTCCGCTCCACAAGAGCACCCTGATCGAGAACGAGTTGGTCCACTTTCCAGAGCACAGTAGGCACAGGCCCGGCAACGTCGAGCAGATCGACCAACAATCTGCCACGGGTAAGCGTCGCCACCGGGAGCGTGAAATCGGCAGCACGGCGCAGGGCGACCTGCCGACCGGCGCGTCGATAGTAAAACACGTGTACGCCTGGCTCTGGACTCAAATCGATGACACCAAACCTGTCGATCCAATCTTGCACTCGTCGCCAATCCGGGTGAAGATGTGCTTCTACGGGTGTCACGAGCCAGCCGCCATCCGCCGCCGGGAACACCGCGAGCGCGCGGCCGACGTCGGACTCAGCGGGTATCCGGCTAAACAGTTCGGGCGCGTAAAATGCAACAGCCCGCTGGCAAAGCGACGTCGCTAGGGCATCGTGCAACCCCACATTGTCGGACACAAGGCGCGCAATTTCCGACCAATTACGTCGAGTCTGCATTCCCTGCCGTGGCCACAAAGGCAACAGGGGTAAGACCACGAGCAAAACAGCGGCTGCAATGCCGAGTCGCCGCGCACCGTACACGCGCGCCATCCACTCCCCGAGCTCAGCCGCACCCGCAGCAAGGAGCACCAGAGCCGAGAAATAAGTCACCGCGAGGAGGTCCTCGCCGAGTACCCACAGGCGATGCTGCGCAAGTCCGTTCAACGCTACCGCAGTGCCGAACCAAACGAAGATGGGCCACGCTGCACCCCGGCTGATTGTCCGCCACATCCCAACGACGCACAATGCCCAAGCAAGGGGCGCCACCCACTCAGGCCACAGCCCTCGTAGCACCCGTAATGTGCTGCCGTTCCATGGAGGCCAAAAAAAACGCTGCGCTCCGCTTTGGATCAACCAAAACACCGCCGTCGCAACCGCATACACACCGACCGACACACGCCACCGCCAGGTGCCTATCTCTCTGCCACGGAGCACCAACAGGGCACCGACAGCAAGCCATGCTGGCCACCCTGCTGGCCCCAGTGTCATCACCGTTGCCAGCAGGCAAACAATCGCCAGCACACACACTACATTCGCGAACGCGCCCCTGACGGCGATCGCGACCGCCATAAGCGATAAGGTCAAAACCCAAGGACCTGGACTCAACGCCGTCCCGCTAATCGTTGGGTTTCCCGCAAGCGCAACGGCAAGGCCGGCCGAGATCCCGGCAAGAGTTCCGGCCATCGCCGACACGATGTACGTCGTCAAGAGCACAGCGACCAACCCGGTGAGCAGCCACGGGAGACGCAACGCGCCTTCGTCCAGCGATGCGTACCAAATGGCGTCGGCGAGGAATGAAAGAGCGCGGCGAAGCGGGTCCGCGAACTCGCTTTTCCCAATCCACGGCACCGTTACGTAGTCGAGCTCGCGAACTTCCAGCGGTAGGCTGAGATCCGGCAGCCGAACGACTGCGGCAACCAGAACCGTGCCGAGCAGCGCACTCCACGGGAGTTCCCGATTCGGCGCAGCTTGCGTGAAGATTTCGTCGTGGTGCTTGGGAGCCGGGGTTTCCGCAAGCATTCCACTTCAATACTGTTTCCGGGCGCGATCCAGTGTGTGCTCGTGGTTCGGGTGCGGGATCCAGAGCGAGCCGTCCGGAGGTTTCAAGCGAAGCCGGTCATCCCTGCGACGGACAATCAAGCCCAAGGGTAGTACCATCACGAAGTAGAACAGCACCATCAGCAGCTTCGTCTGCATCACACCAATGGCGCGAGCAATTTGCTTCCAATGCTCCCACAGCGAACGCCAGAACGGTTTGGCCACATCGTCTGCCAGAGTGCGAACAGCGGGGGAGGGAGAGCCATCGTTGGTCGCGGCACGGTTCATAGAGCGAGCTTTTATGCTCGAGTTCTGCGTGCCGCGCAAGCTCACTCAGAGTTTGCCGCTCCCCAGCTCTACTTGAAGAGCTGTTGCACAGCCCTGAACTCCGGCGCATCCGCGGTGCGCAACCATTCGAATGCGACCATCTCGACGGTCGCCGGAATGGCGCCAGAAGAGATCATTTTTTCCAAGCCTACCCGGTAATCCAGCTCGAAGCGCGAGGAAACGGCATCGTATGGAACATGGACTTGAAAACCGCGGTAGAGCAAATCGTGCACAGTTTGATTCACGCACGCGTGCGCCTCGAGTCCACACACAACCACCTGTGGACGCGCCAAAGCTCGAATGGCGTCGCCAAAGCCACTGGCACCCCAGCAGCTCAAGCATCGTTTCGAGAGCACCTGTGTGCCTTCCGGCAATTCATTCTTCAGCTCAGGCCACGTGGGCCCCAAGCCGCGCGGGTACTGCTCCGTAGCCACGATCGGTATGCCGACGATGCGGGCCGCCGCGAGTAGCCGCCGCAGAGCGACACTGAATCTCTCCTCACAGAAAATCTTACTGCGGTATGATTCTTGAACGTCAATCAGTACGACGACACTGCCGTGCCGTTCCAGTAGCCTTCCTCCCCGTTGCGCCACGCCGCTCTCCTCCCCTCTCTTCACCCGTAGGCTCACCACAGTTGGCACGTCCGCCACGCAACGCAAGGTGGGCGTGGTCCACCCGCAAACGGCATGATCCGTGGGAGTCCAGGCGACCATCCCCACGTCTCCCAAAGCCAGCGCTCCTCTTCGGCAAGTTGCCGCAAGGTAAGGTGACGCGAGCGCCCGCGATCGAAGGCTGTGGTCACCAAGGGGACAACTGGCCAGCGGAGACCCGACAGGGTCGGCGGAGCCAGAGCCATTACGAGGGGCCCTTCGAGATGCACGTTTCCGCCCTGAACCACCAAGGGCACAACACCGCTTTCGGTGCTTCTGCGGCGGTCGCCCCTCGCCCGCGGTACGATCACAACTTGGGCCTGCCTTGGGGTTTCCTCGTCACACGAAGGCGGCGGCTGCTGTTGGGACGCCGCCCACGCGGCGCCGACAACGACTTCCGCCCGATCCCGGTATGACTCCGGGATCTCCTCCCGAACATTGGTGAAGTGCCGAACCCCAGAAGCATCTCTCCACGCGTAAATCTCGGCATCGGCAACGGCACTCCAGAGAGCACTGACCAGCGCCAGAGCGGCAACCAACATCGGTGGTCGCATTGTAAGGGCAATCGCTTTCTGAGTGCAAGAGAGCTCTTTCGGTCGCACCGCTTCCCGCCCTCCCTCGGCTCCATGGTCATGGCCTGCCGTAGACGCAAGCACCCCAACGCTCTGCACCCTCCACTGCTCCCAAGATCGACTCACTCGACACCGCCCTCGCGCAAACTGCGACCACTCACAATGCGAGTCTTGACCTCAGCTGCGCCTCTGCTCGCAGCGTATGGCGACCGCCCATCGGTGTGAAGACCCGGCGCACGCGGTAGATCCATCAAAGAGTGCTTTTCAAGTGCCGCGCAATCGGTTAACCGGAACGATCATGGCAGACGGCTCTTTGGCTCCAGGTTTATTGTTGGCGATGCCACAGATGGCGGACCCCAACTTTGCGCGCACGGTGGTGCTGCTCTGTCGTCACGAAGGCGACGGCTCCATGGGGCTCGTCGTCAACCGACCCACGGAGACGGCGGTGGCAGAGGTGGTCCAATTTGATCCGCCCCTCAAGGTCGATCGCGCTGGGCTCAGGGTGTGGACTGGTGGGCCGGTCGAGCAACATCGTGCCTGGCTGTTGTTGGGCTTCGATCCTGGCAAGGACGAGGCAGTGAGCATTGCCCCGGGCCTTTACCTCTCGGCGTCGGCCCGCGTGCTCCGCGAGGTCATAGAGTGTGGCGACCCTGACCGGGTACGGGAAACCCGTTTCCTCGTGGGGTACGCAGGGTGGGCTGGGGGCCAGCTCGAATCGGAGCTGGCCGCCTCCGCGTGGCTCACAGCAGAGATCGACAAGGACCTCATTTTCAACACCGACGCCGAGGTCATGTGGGAGGCTGCAATTCGTAGCCTAGGGATCGACCCTTACGCGCTACAGCTCGGAACCGGCGTGCACTGAAGCGCCCTTCGTCAAAGAGGAGCGGAGTCCCACGATGGCGGCGGCGGACGGTCTTCTGCTGGGGAGACGAGCACTCATCCTCGGGGTCGCCAACGACCATAGTCTAGCCTGGGCGATTGCTCGCGAATTTCACCTCCAGGGCGCGGAGCTGGCGTTGACCTACGCTGGTGAGGTTTTCGAGCGGCGCGTTCGCCCACTGGCGGAAGAGCTCGGGGTGCATCTCGTCTATCCGTGCGACGTACAAGACGACGGGCAGGTCGCTGCACTGCGCCAAGCTCTAAGCAATCAGTGGCCGCAGATCGATATCATCGTGCACGCAATTGCCTTTGCCCTACGCGATGATCTCAAGGACGAATTCTCCAAGACCTCCAGGGAAGGGTTCCGCATTGCCTTGGAAGTGAGTGCGTATTCGTTCGTGCAACTTGCCCGGGCTTTCTCCGAACTCTTCCGGCCTGGGAGCTCACTCGTCACCCTGACCTACTTCGGTGCGGAGAAGGTCGTGCCAAACTACAACGTGATGGGGGTGGCCAAGGCGGCGCTCGAGGCCTGCGTTCGGTATCTCGCCGCGGAGCTCGGACCGCGTGGAGTGCGTGTGAACGCCGTGTCCGCAGGGCCGGTGCGCACGCTATCGGCTGCGGGAATCGCGGGCTTTCGCGACATGCTCCGCCATCACGCCGAGCGCGCTCCGCTACGACGGAACGTCACCGCCGAGGAAGTTGCCAAAGCCACACTGTTTCTCGCGAGCGACCTCGCCTCAGCGGTGACGGGCGAAGTCCTGCACGTGGACGCCGGCTACAACATTATCGGCTTTTGAGACCGTATGGATTCCCTCCACGAGCAAAGCAGTGAGCAGCGCGGGGACTCCATGGGATTTGGTGATGGCTCGTCCCTCCGCGCTAAAATAAATTACGCCCCTGCGTGAGAAACTCAGTCGACGGACCAGGCAGCGTTCGCGGTGAAACCGATCCTTTTCACCATTGGCAATTTTGCGGTGCCCAGCTTCTGGGTGATGGCCTTTCTCGGCTTCCTTGGCGGCTTTCTTGTAGTGCGCCAGGAAGCGCAACGACGAGGTTTCGGCACCGAGCTGGCCTATGACGTGTTGCTGTACGCATACGTCGGCGGCTGGGTTGGGGCTCGCCTCTTCCTCATCCCAACGGCATGGGAGCTCTTCCGAAACGATCCGATTGCGTTTCTTCTGAGCGGGAGTGGATGGGTGTGGTACGGCGGCGTTGCCGGGGGGACTCTGGGCGTTTGGCTGTTGGCTCGGCGCCAACAAATCCCTTTCATCGAACTCGCGGACATCTGTGCGCCCGCGCTGGCCCTCGGTCTTGCCATCGGACGGATCGGCTGTCAGCTCAGCGGCGACGGAGACTATGGCGTACCGACCTCCTTGCCGTGGGGAATGAGTTATCCGAACGGGGTCGTGCCTACGGCGGAGCGTGTTCACCCTGCCCCGCTCTACGAGATGATTGGCTCGCTCGCGATCTTCGCCTATTTGTGGCGCATTCGACACCACGCCCGACCAGGGGAGGTAGTCGGGCGGTATCTTTTGCTCGCCACGTCGCTGCGCTTTGCCATCGAGTTCGTCCGCCGCAACCCCGCATGGCTCTGGGGGCTCACCACGGCCCAAGTTTGGAGCATCGGCCTAGCCTGCGTGGGCCTGTACCTCCTTCGACGCGCTCGGCAGACCCACTACCCCACAGCGCAGCCTGCGGCTAGCAACCAAGCGCCCGCAGTTTAGGCTCGCTCCGCCATTTCACCATTCGCGGGGCTGGGCTAGCGACACGCAGGACGAAATTTGCTAGGCGGCCCACGGCATGCAACTGAACATTCGCTTGGACAAGGTCGAGGCCCGCGTTTTTGGTGTGCTTATCGAAAAAGCACTCACGACTCCCGAATATTACCCGCTCACCCTCGCGGCCGTAACCACGGCGGCGAATCAAAAAACGAACCGCGATCCGGTGATGAATCTCGAAGAACCGGAAGTGGCCGAATCCCTGGAATCCCTTGCGAAGAAATTCCTCGTGCGTCGCCTTTGGCCGTCGAATAGCCGCGTGGAGAAATACGCGCACAACGGAAAGGATGCACTTGGGCTCGAAGTCGAGCCCTTGGCGGTGCTCGCTGAGTTGCTTCTCCGTGGCGCCCAGACCCCCGGTGAGCTGAGGACGCACGTGAGCCGAATGGTGCCGGTTCCCTCGCTCGAAGCGTTGTATCAAATGATCCAGCCGCTTCTCGATCGCGGGCTTGCAACCCGATTGCCGCCAGCACCCGGATCGCGCGCGGAGCGATATGCGCAGGTATTGTGTCCCACGGAGGCAACGACTGCGGACACCTCGCCGCTTAGGGAAGCGCCTGACGAGCAAGAGATCCTGCGAGAGCGAGTAAAGGCGTTGGAATTGCGCTTAGCCCGTGCCGAGCGACAAATTCGTCGCTTGGCACACGTGGTCGGCATGTCGATGGAAGCGCTGGCGGAGGCCAGCCGCGACGAGGGGAGCGACCCAGAAGTCTGATGAGACTCACGCCTTTGCCCTTGTGCGGAGCGGCCAGGTGAAGGAACTGGAGAAGCTATGACACAACACCGAAACGAGGCTGACCGCGAGCGGCGCGCCCACGATTGGATTCGCGCCCTCAGTGAGATGCCGCATCGCATCGCTGGCTCGCTTTACGAACGGCAAAGCGCCGAGATGGTGGGCGACTGGCTCCGGGCTCTCGGCTTCGCCAACGTGCAAATTGTGCCGGTCCGCGGGGGCCCGCGCCCCGGCCTCGCCTTGGCCTTGCATGCAGCCGTGGGTTTGCTCGGTGTGGTGTGGGGCGGCTTGATTGGCCTTGTCTTGAGCGCGCTCGCTGCCTGGTCCTTTTACCGAGAACATGTCCAACGGCGACCGCTGCTCTCTCGCCTCTTGCGTGCTCCCGACTCTGTGGACGTTTTAGCGCGCCACGGCGCCCCCAATCCCTCGCTTCGAATCGTGCTCAGCGCGCACATCGACACGACTGAAGCCGGGTTTCTCTTCTCCCCCGTGCTGGCCAGCTGGTTTGCCGCATGGAATCGCCGCAACGACGAAACGACGCCACCGTCGCTCCCCCCTCTGGCACTCCCATTTTGGTTACTCATTGGAGGCGTGGCGGTCGCCACCGGCGAATGGATGGGCGCCCATGGATTCTTCTTCGCCACCTTGCGTCTGGGCATCATCTTCGGTCTTGCGCTCGCCACGGCGCTCGGCTTGCAGTGGGCCATGGCGCGCCCAACGCCCGGGGCAAACGACAACGCGTCGGCAGTGGCTGCCATGCTGCTGGCAGCGGAGCAGCTCAAGGATGTTCTTCCAGCGAGTGCTGAGCTCATGGTTGTCGGTACCGGAGCGGAGGAATGTGGCTGTGGGGGCATGGTGGAGCTTTTGGAAGGCCACCCACATTGGGATCGCGAACGAACCGTTTTCATCAACTTCGAGTGCGTGGGCGGAGGCGAACTCCGCTATGTGCTGAGCGAAGGATTGCTCGGCCGGACGTTTTATCCTCCCGAATTGTTGTGCGTGGCGCGGCGGGTGGCGGCTAGCGGGCGCTTCGGGCGAGTAACGCCCGTGCACTTACTAGCCGGCACCGACGGCAACGTCCCTGCGCGGCACAGCTTCCCCACACTGTCGCTAATCACCCTGGAAGAGAACGGTGTTCCGCGCAATTACCACCAACCGAACGACACTGTAGAGAGGATTGATCTGCCGACCGTCGTGCGGGCTGCGGACTTCGGCGTCGAGGTCATCCGTCAGCTCTTGAGCGCATCGTAGCTTGTCAGCCAACGTAACGCTCGAGTTCTGGATTCATGCGGGTGATTTCCGGAACGGCCAAAGGGCGCAAGCTAGTGGCACCCGCGGGCCGAAGAGTACGGCCCACGGCAGACAAGGTTAAAGGCGCCCTCTTCAACATGCTCGAGCACCGACTCCAGCTCGACGGGCTCCGCGTGCTTGATCTCTACGCCGGCAGCGGGGCCCTCGGAATCGAGGCGCTCAGTCGCGGGGCGAAAGAAGCCGTCTTTGTGGAAAGCGCGCCCCCGGCCGTTCGAGCAATCGAGACCAACCTCGAGCGGTGCAAGTTCCGCGACCGCGCCAAGATCCTAAAGTGCACCGTGGCGCAAGCCCTCGCCTCACTTGAGGCCCGTGCCGAGCAATTTGATGTCGTGTTCGCAGATCCGCCCTATGGCCAAGGCCAGGTGGCGTGGCTGCTACGCACGCTGGCGCACAGTACGCTCTTGCCAAACGAAGGCTGGATTGCCTTGGAGCATCATGTCGACGAGCCCCCACCCGATGAAATTCCGCTCATACGGTTGATTCAGCATAGGCGCTATGGAAAGACTGCGCTCGCTTTGTACTCGAAGACCATGACGGCTGCAGATCCCACACACGCAATCTTGAAGGCGGTTTACGCCGGTTCGTTTGATCCGATTACCAACGGACACATCGACATTGTCCGCCGCGCCGTGGAGATTTTCGATCAAGTCATCGTTGCGGTGGCTGGCGTAACGACCGACGCGAAAAAGGGCGGCGCGTTGTTCACCGCTGTAGAGCGCGTGGAGATGATCCGTGAGGCACTGGCTGACGTGCGCGACCGAGTGGTGGTCGACAGCTTTGGGGGCCTTTTGGTCGATTACTGCGACCAGGTAGGAGCGCGGGTCATCATCCGTGGACTGCGTGCGGTTTCGGACTTCGAGTACGAATTCCAGATGGCGATGATGAACCGCCATCTAAAGCCGCACATCCATACGTTGTTTCTCCCGACCAGCGAGGCCCACTCATACACGTCTTCGCGGCTGGTGAAAGAAGTGGCCGCACTCGGCGGGGACATTTCTGGGCAGGTTCCGGATGGCGTCCGCCGCCGCCTTCTCGAAAAGCTTCGCCCCTCGCGCTGAACCCGCACTTTAGCTAGACGGGCGCGAGTTTCGTCTTTGCGACTACGGGAGCATTGGATGCAACTGAGTGAGCGTGTGAAATGGATCAAACCCTCCGCAACCCTGGCGGTAACCGAGAAGGCCGCGTCCTTGCGGCGTCAGGGCGTTGAGGTCATCGACCTTGGTGCCGGCGAGCCTGATTTCGACACGCCCGAGCACATCAAGGAAGCGGCCCGCCGTGCGCTGGCGCGGGGTGAGACGAAGTACACACCGGTTGGCGGAACCGACGAGCTCAAGGCAGCGATCGTCGCCAAGCTCGCGCGGGACAATGGGGTCACCTACGCGAAAAACGAAGTGATGGCCAATTGCGGAGGCAAGCACGCGCTGTTCGTGTTGTTTCAGGCGCTATTCAACGAGGGTGACGAAGTTCTCGTTCCGGCGCCTTACTGGGTGAGCTATCCGGACATGCTGTTGCTGTCCGGGGCGCGGGCACGCATCGTTTTCCCATCACCTGGGCAAGACTTCAAACTTCGCCCGCAGGACCTGGAGACTGCACTGACCCCGCGCACAAAGGCGGTGATTCTCAACAGCCCCAGCAACCCGGCTGGGGTTGCCTACACGCCAGCAGAGTTGGCCGAACTTCTGGACGTCCTCGGCAAGCATGACTGTTGGATCATTTCCGACGATGTCTACGAAAAAATGGTTTACGGAGACTTCGTTCTCGGACAGGTCCTGCAGGTGCGGCCGGACCTCCGCCCTCGGACGATTCTCTGCAACTCCGTTTCCAAAACCTACGCGATGACCGGCTGGCGAATTGGCTACACCGCCGGACCGGCCGAGGTCATCAAGGCCATGACAACGATTCAGGGCCAGATGACTTCCAACCCCTCGTCGGTTGCGCAAGCGGCGGCGGCGGAAGCTCTAACGGGGGATCAAGAACCTGTGGCGCGCATGATGGCTGAGTTCGGTAAACGGCGCGAGTTCGTAGTCGAGCGCTTGCGGGCCATCCCCGGCATCGAGTGCAGCAAACCTCAGGGGGCGTTCTACGTCTTTCCCAATGTGTCCGCGTATCTCGGGAAGCCCAACGGTCCACAAACTGGCGACGAACTGGCAGCGTATCTGATTGAGAAAGTGCACGTCGCCGTGGTCGGCGGTACGGACTTTGGCTACCCGACACACATCCGTATCTCCTATGCCAACTCGATGGAAAATCTCAATCAGGCATTGGAGCGGATGGCCGCCGCACTTGCGGAATTGAGAGGGCGGTCCTAATCGCCCGCGCCGGGCTTCGTTCGACGCACTGCCGCCCTACCCTCGCACTAAGCCGTCGAGTACGTGCGCGCTGGCGCGCCTACCCGTGAGGCTGGACCCAAGCCCCAGTCGGGGGGCACGCACCCCGAACGACAGCGGCACAGGTGAGGTGGCCAGGCGAGCCGGCACCACCATCATGACTATAAGTTGGCGGGCTCAGCCGCGCGATCGGTCGGGCAACGCTCGTAGCTGTTGCCTTGAACACCGCATTCGCGGTCGCCACCTCGCGCTCTCCGCATCGTGCCTACGATGCGCGGTGCTCAGGACCAGCAGTGTAACTTTGCACGGTAAAGACGAACAACTTTGTCCCTGGCCAGTTCCAGGCATCGCCCGGCAGTCCTGCCTTATGGCAAAGCTGTTCTAGGAGTGTTTCTCGCTCCCACCCCTGTTCTACCGCTACCTTAGGCAGGAACACAGCCCGCTGGCCGTCATGGACGAGCGCCACGCCGTGCACACCGACGACAATGTCGTCCGGCGTGGTCACCTCCCGGAGCGGTGACAAGACCGAAATCTCGATTGTGAGTTCTTCCACCTCATCCTCGCTCAGGGGCGGAAAGCGATAGTCCTCAAAGGCCGCGGCAATAGCCATACGGGCGACCGCTCTGTGCAAGGGCGCGTCTTCAGTCAGGGTTCCCACGCAGCCCCGAAGCCGGCCGTGCCGATACAACGTGACAAACACACCCGCGCGCTGAGCGAGCGCTGGTGAAACTTCTTGCACACTCGGTGGAGGCAACCCTTTCACCTGGGCGTGGATTGCCTCTCGCGCAAGCGACATGAGAACAAGCCAGTCGTGTTCGGTTAACGCCATGCGGTCACCCGTGGTCACGGTCATCCTTCACCTACCCATTCAGCTCATTCCTAATCTCGGACATAGACCCTTGAGCCCGCACTGCTTGCGTGTTTGGGGGACTTTTGCCATAAGGCGCGAGTTTTCCGGCGTCACGCCTGCAAGGGTGGGTGTCGGTGCAAGAAGGGTGGTGGCTTACGTGCAGGCCCTCTTGCCAGGCACCCTTTGGCTTGAAACTCGACAAAAGAGAGGGTGAAACGCGCATGAGCAAAGCGACTATGGGTAGGATTCTCGGACTCTTGGCCGTGATCACGGGTTGGTTCGAGCCCGCTTTTGCAGCCGCTCCCCAGGCGCATGGAGAAATGCACTTAGTGTTGCCGGACTTCACGACGGTGCACTTCCTTGGCCTGAGCGGGCACGCCCTGCTGTCTTTCGGCTTGGGAATTTGCGCTCTCGGGTTTCTATTCGGTCTTGTCATTTACAGACAGCTCCAAAGCTTACCGGTGCACCGGGCCATGCGCGAGATTTCGGAGCTGATCTACGAAACCTGCAAGACATATCTGCTCACCCAGGGCAAGTTCATCTTGATTCTCGAGTTCTTCATCGCGGTCATCATGGCCGTGTACTTCTACCGGGCCTTCGAGGGCGATGTGGTGAAGGTCCTTATTGTCCTCATTTTCAGTCTGGTGGGTATTGCGGGTAGCTACGGCGTGGCGTGGTTTGGCATGCGGGTCAACAACTTTGCAAACTCGCGCGCCGCGTTCGCTGCCCTGAAAGGCAAGCCCTTTCCCACGTACGAAATTCCTCTCAAAGCAGGAATGAGCATCGGCATGGTGCTGATCTCCACGGAACTCCTCATCATGCTGATCATTCTCCTGTACATTCCGGCTAGCTTTGCAGGCCCCTGCTTTATCGGGTTTGCCATTGGAGAATCCCTCGGGGCGTCCGCGCTGCGCATCGCGGGCGGAATTTTCACGAAAATCGCGGACATTGGCTCCGACCTGATGAAGATAGTCTTCAACATCAAGGAAGACGATGCGCGCAACCCCGGCGTGATCGCGGACTGCACGGGGGATAACGCTGGCGACTCGGTTGGCCCCTCGGCCGATGGGTTCGAGACTTACGGCGTCACCGGCGTGGCACTGATCACGTTTGTGTTGCTCGTGCTGGGCCAAGATCCGCAGTTGCAAGTGACGTTGCTCGTGTGGCTGTTCGCCATGCGTATCATGATGATCGTTGCCTCCGGTGGCTCGTACTTGCTCAACGAGGCGATTCAACGTGCTCGCTACGGTGAGGCCGACCACATGAATTTCGAGAAGCCGCTCACGTTTCTCGTGTGGCTTACCTCGATTGTTTCGATCACGTTGACCTACGTGGTCTCCTACCTACTGATTGGCAACTTGGGTACGGGCAACCTGTGGTGGCAGCTTTCAACAATCATTAGCTGCGGAACGATTGCTGGCGCGCTGATTCCGGAAATCGTCAAGGTGTTCACGTCCACCGAGTCAGGACACGTCCGCGAGGTCGTCACTGCCTCGCGGGAAGGCGGGGCTTCGCTGAACATTCTGAGCGGTCTCACCGCCGGCAATTACTCCTCTTATTGGATGGGCGTTGCCTTCATTGTTCTTATGGGTCTCGCCTGGATTGTCAGCGGCGGCGACCTGCACGCGGCCATGCCGCAAGCGACCGCTGACATGACCGCGCCCGTTTTTGCCTTCGGGCTCGTTGCCTTTGGCTTCCTGGGCATGGGCCCGGTAACGATTGCGGTAGACAGCTACGGGCCCGTAACCGACAACGCGCAGTCGGTGTACGAGCTTTCGGTCATCGAGAACATTCCGAACGTGAAAGAGGAAATTCGGCGGGAATTCGGTTTCGTGCCCGCCTTCGACCGAGCGAAGCAATACCTCGAGGAAAACGACGGGGCCGGAAACACGTTTAAAGCCACCGCCAAGCCCGTGCTCATCGGCACGGCTGTGGTTGGCGCCACGACAATGATCTTTTCCATTGTGGTCGCGTTGACCAACGGGTTGCAACCTGAGCACCTAGGCAAGCTTTCGCTGCTGAACCCGCCATTCTTGCTGGGCCTCGTGGCCGGTGGCGCAATGATTTACTGGTTCACGGGCGCCACCACCCAGGCAGTGGTGACGGGCGCGTACCGTGCGGTCGAGTTCATCAAAGCGAACATCCGGCTGGAGGGCGTCGAGAAAGCATCGATTTCCGACTCGAAACGTGTGGTGGAAATCTGCACCCAGTACGCGCAGTCCGGAATGTTCAACATCTTCCTCGCTGTCTTCTTCTCCACCCTCGCCTTTGCGTGTTTGGATCCGTTCTTCTTCGTGGGCTATCTCGTGTCCATCGCGCTGTTTGGCTTGTTCCAAGCCATCTTCATGGCGAACGCCGGTGGGGCCTGGGACAACGCAAAGAAAGTGGTGGAGACCGAGCTCAAGGAAAAAGGCTCCGAGCTCCATGCCGCGACAGTGGTGGGTGATACCGTGGGCGATCCATTCAAGGACACCTCATCGGTTGCCATGAACCCGGTCATAAAGTTCACCACGTTGTTCGGTCTGCTGGCGGTGGAACTTGCCGTGACCCTGTCTTGGGGCCTCACCCGCTTTTTAGCTCTCGCGTTTTTTGCCGCCGCGGTGGCCTTCGTCTACCGGTCTTTCTACGGGATGCGAATCAAAAGTCAGGCGGCTTGATCGACGACTTGGCGCGTGCCCGGCGTCGCGCTTCGCAGCCCGGTGCCGGGCGTGTCTGCCAGTAAACGTGTGCTTAAGCGGCGGATGGCAAGCGTCGTCACCCTATGAGCTCGAGCACAGCGCTGCTCGCTGGAGCTGCGTTGCCTTTGGTTCGCTTCGGCTCCCGCTAGTCTGCGCCTCTCCCGTTTTCGACGAGCTCCAGCAAGCCTCGGATGGGGATTCCGGCATGGTCTGGCCGGAAGCGCAGCTCTTCTTCGAGGGCCAGTAAGCTGCGTTCGATTAAGCTCGCAGTGAGCAACCGCTCGAGGACGTCAGCACTGTCCGGCAGCACCTTGCTGCCACCCATGCCCTCCAAGTAGCTTCGCAGCAGCGCTGCCCCGACCCACCGCTCCCACAAGTGACCCCAGGGTTCGAGCACCGGGATGTCCTCCGGGCGAAACCAACCGGCTGCGGCTGGGCCATACAAGATCCGGTCCACAGCAAACTCGAGAGATCGCAACATACTCGCCATATCTCGCAGTGGGGTCCGCTTGATGCGCGTCTCTAGGGCAGAACGGGTGGGGTCGCCCGCAAAGCCGACGATGTAAACGTCCTTGCCTGTGTGCAGCACGCGGCCGAGATGGAGATCACCGTGCACGCGGATGCGCATCCCGGCGGTGCGTTCACCAATGGCGCGCTGAGCAATTTGAAGAACGGCCTCGCCCGCATAAAGCAAGTGTTGCGCGCTCTGGCGCACCGCTACCGGTAGCTCCTCCATCTTTTCCTGCAACAACACCGCGATGCGTCCCCAAAGGTTCCGCAACCCCTGATACAGGGAACGTTGATACAAGCTGGTCAGCGGCTCGGGCGCGAACTCGGGATCGTCTGCCAAGCTGGCGAGCGCTCGATGCAGCTCGGCCACCCGCGTGCCAAGGAGCCGAGCGGTCTGAAGATATGGACCGCATAACTCATTCACTAGTGGAGGCGTGCTCTGGGGCACGAGTTGGGTCCAACTTGCTGGCGGAATCTGCACCGGAGCGCGGCTGGCGTACTCCGCCAGAACTCGCTCGAAGTACTGCTTCAAGTGGTCGACCGTGTAACTCCACAGGTCTCCCTCATGTGGGATGTACTCGTGAGCGGCGCAGAGGGTGAGCGTTTGCGTGGCGTTCTGCCGATATTCCATAAACGCGGCGAGGGTTGGAACACGAAGCTTCTGCGCAACATCCAGCAGCTTTTGCCCGATTTCCACCTCGGGGTGCAGGCCTACAAACGGCTCACGGTAAAGCTTTACCCGCAAGCGGCCACCAGCGACGAAGCCGGGGTTCCACTGCGGTTGATGCACGGCCACGGGGAAGATCTGGCTACCCTCCGCAACTAGTTGCCGGAATGCCCGCGTGTGCAGCAGAAGAATCTGTCCCCGCTCTCCACGAATCGGCCGCCTGCGGGTCAGGGCTTCCACGAGGGCCAAACCAGCCGCTAGCTCGTCGGCGCACTCGACCAGTTCGCCGCTCACCGCGGCGCCCTGCTCCTCGCACCGCAAATGAGCAAGCACCCGCTCCGGAGGGTGTTTCACGGCCTCGGCTTCGCTTACAACGAAGCGCAGCACGAGCACGCACCATTCTTTTTCCGCAGCTCCCCGCTCGACCCTGACTAACACAAGCACGAGCGGTTGTTTTTCATCGGACAATTCGACCACGTCTTCGATCACGGCACGTAAGATTCGATCCGTTTTTCGTCGGAACCAGGATTGCAACGGAAGAAAGTCAACCACAGCCCGCTCGAGTTGCTGTCGCGCGAAGTCGCGAAACACGATCGTCCATGACCCTCGCACGGTGATTGTGGGAACGGCGCGCGCAACCGAGGCCGCTTCGATGGCCTGCTCCCGTTTTTCTAATGAGAACCAATAAAATGCGTGCGGCCCCAGTGTAATTCGGTACGGCCCCTCGTCGATGCGCGGAAAGCGCGTGCGACCAAACAGTTCGATCAGTTCGCGGTCGCGATACTCACCGAGGCTGAGTTCGACGGGCTGAACAAATCGCGACAAATTCGCAACGACCAAAATCTGCTCGCCTTCGTATTCCCGTACGAAGGCAACCACCTTGCGGTTGTCAGCCGGCAAAAAGCGGAGCGACCCCCGCCCAAAGGCGCGGTACCGTTTGCGCAGAGCTATCACCCGCTTCATCCACCAAAGTAACGAGTGGGGGTTGCTTTGCTGCGCCTCCACGTTCACGCTTTCGTAGTGGAATTCCGGGTCCACAATCACTGGCAGATGCAGCCGTTGCGGGTTGGCTCGTGAGAAACCCGCGTTGCGGTCGGCGCTCCACTGCATGGGCGTCCGCACGCCGTTGCGATCGCCGAGAAAGACATTGTCGCCCATCCCGATCTCGTCGCCGTAGTAAATCACCGGTGTGCCTGGCAGCGAAAACAAGAGCGCGTTCATGAGTTCGATGCGACGGCGGTCCTTGCCCAACAAAGGGGCGAGTCGCCGGCGGATGCCCAAGTTGATGCGCGCCTGCGCATCTTGGGCGTAAACGCGATACATGTAATCGCGTTCCTCATCCGTGACCATCTCCAGGGTTAGCTCATCATGGTTACGCAGGAACAGCGCCCACTGGCAGTTTTCGGGGATGGGTGGGGTTTGCTGCATGATATCGATGATGGGAAAGCGGTCCTCCATGTGCAGCGCCATGAACAAGCGCGGCATGATGGGAAAGTGAAAGGCCATATGGCACTCGTCGCCGTTCCCAAAATACGCTGCTGCATCCTCCGGCCACTGGTTGGCTTCAGCGAGCAGCATGCGATCGCGGTAGCGCGCGTCCACATGCGCCCGCAGCTCGCGTAAAAACTCATGTGTTTCCGGCAGGTTCTCGCAGATCGTGCCTTCCCGCTCGAACAGGTAAGGCACGGCATCGAGCCGCATCCCATCCACACCCAACCGCATCCAGAAGTCGACGGTCCGCAGCACGGCGCGCCGCACTTCTGGGTTGTCAAAGTTTAAGTCAGGTTGATGGGAATAAAACCGATGCCAATAGTACGCCTTCGCGACGGGATCCCAGCTCCAATTCGAACGTTCGAAGTCCTTAAAGATAATCCGCGCTTCGGCGTACCGTTCGGGCGTGTCGCTCCAGACGTAAAAGTTGCGGTAGCGGCTGCCCGGTGGGGACTTTCGGGCACGTTGAAACCACGGGTGTTGGTCGGAGGTATGGTTGATCACGAGCTCGGTAACGACACGCAATCCTCGTTGGTGCGCCGCTTTCAAAAATGCTTTGAAGTCTTCCAGGGTACCGAAGTCAGGGTGAACGTTCTGGTAGTCGGCGATGTCATAGCCGTCGTCGCGCATCGGCGAGGGATAAAACGGCAACAGCCAAAGCGCCGTAACGCCAAGGTCGGCCAAGTAGTCGAGGCGCTGAAGCAGGCCGCGAAAGTCGCCAATTCCGTCCGCGTTACTATCTTGGAACGAGCCAACCCGCAGCTCGTAAAGAATCGCATCCTTATACCACAACGAATCGCTCGCCAACATGCTGAGGCTTCGCTGGCAAAAGTATTTGCTCCAGGCAAGGGTGAGGCAAGCGGTTGCGGCGCTGGCGGAGCACACATAAGTTGCTAGCGATGCGCGAGGTTCCGTTTGCGCCCATCGACACCCTAGAAGGAACAGAGGAGTTTCCAAGGTTTTGGACCAAGGAAACACTTCACCAAGTCGTCGAGCGAGTTCTCCAAGGGTATAAACTGATCGTCGTTTCCAACCGTGAGCCGTACGTGCATCGCCTCGAAGCCGGTCGAGTGGTATGCGAGCGGCCGGTCAGCGGCCTCGTAACCGCTCTAGAGCCGGTCATGCGGGCGTGTGGGGGCACTTGGATCGCGCATGGAAGCGGCAACGCCGACCGCGAAGTTGCCGACGAGCACGGTCGCGTGCCCGTGCCACCTGAAGCACCAAGCTACACCCTGCGGCGAGTTTGGCTCAGCAAGGAAGACGAGCAAGATTATTATTACGGCTTTGCCAATCAGGCGCTCTGGCCGCTTTGCCACATCGTTTTCCAGCGCCCGCTGTTTCGTACCGAGCACTGGAATGCCTACCGCCGCGTAAACCGGCAGTTCGCGGAGATCATCCTCGAAGAGGCCCGCGATGCCGCTAGCATCGTTCTCATTCAAGACTATCACTTCGCCTTGCTTCCCCGAATGTTACGTGAAGCGGATTCCAAGCTGTTGATTGCTCAATTCTGGCACATTCCATGGCCAAATCCGGAAGCATTCCGAATTTGCCCCTGGAGCGAGGAAATCCTCGACGGGCTGCTTGGGAACGATCTCCTCGGATTCCACATCCGATATCATTGCCAGAATTTTCTCGAGACCGTAGCTGCGACCTTGGAGGCTCGCGTCGACGACGAACAGTCGCGCATCTCGCGCCGCGGGCAAACAACCTTTGTCCGTCCGTTCCCCATCAGCCTCGACATCGATGCCATGAGCGAAGAGGCACGCTCGCCTGTGCTTGCGGAGCGCACGGAGTCGCTCCGCAAGGAGCTCGGGCTGCAGGATCAGCGAGTGATTCTCGGGGTCGACCGCATCGACTACACAAAGGGCATTCCCGAGCGACTTCGTGCGTTCGACCAGCTCTTGCAAAAGCATCCCGAATATCGCGGGCACGTCACCTTCGTGCAAATCGGGGCACCGAGCCGCAGCCACATTCCCACGTACAAGGCGCTTGCGGCGGAGCTCGATTCGCTGGTCGCCGACATCAATTGGAAGTATGCAAGCGGCCGCTGGACTCCGGTGGTTTACCTAGACGTTGCCCATTCTGCGGAAGAAGTCCTCGCGTTTTATCGACTGGCCGACGTCTGCGTAGTCAGCGCGCTGCACGATGGGATGAACCTCGTGGCCAAAGAGTATGTGGCGGCGCGTCCTGATCTGGACGGCGTTCTTGTGTTGAGCCGCTTTACTGGGGTGGCGCGCGAACTCGAGGAAGCGATTCAAGTCAATCCGTACGCGGTCGACGAACTCGCTGACGCTCTTCACTTGGCACTCAACATGGACCCGAACGAACGACGCGCTCGTATGGCCGCGTTACGCGATACCGTGGCGCGCAACAGCATTTATCGTTGGGCCGGCAAGATCGTGAGCGCCATGGGGCGGATTGCCGCGCGGCGCCGTTTCGAAGGGACGCTGTGAGCGAGCTCTTGGCCGGGCAACCGCGTGAGCAACTGCTCACCCATCTCGCCGAGGCCCGCGGCTTGTTTTGCTTTGTCGATTACGACGGCACGCTGGCCCCAATTGCACCGCGGCCCGAACTTGCGTTGCCAGAAGCGGGCGCCACGCAGGTCGTGCAAGCTCTCGCTGCCCTCCCTAAGGTGCACCTGGCCATTGTCAGCGGCCGCCGAGCCGACGAGGTGCGACAACTTCTGCCAGCGTCAGGGGCCTACTACGTCGGTGTGCACGGCGCTGAGGTCGTCGACCCAACAGGAGAAAAGCTGTTCTTGGAGGAGCCGAGCCAAATCCAGCATTGGCTCGAGCGTGCGCGCGAACTTCTCGAGCCTGCCATCAAGAATTCCGAAGGCGTTTGGATCGAAGATAAGATATTCGCCCTGGCCTGCCATACACGCCTTGCTTCGGAGAACTCTCGACACCGCGCTGAGCGGGCAGTGCGCTCCGTCTACGAGCGGCTTCGACTCGAGGGTGCTCCCTTGCAGCTTGTCGAAGGCAAGCGTGTGTTGGAGTTCCGTTCCAAACACGTAAACAAAGGACGCGCCGTGCTGTGGTTGTGGCAGTCGCGCGCGCCCGACTTCGTGCCGCTCTATGCTGGGGACGACGCGACCGATGAGGACGCGTTCAGTGCACTTGCAGGGCAAGGTGTGACCATTCGTGTCGGTGCGGAATCCGTTGTCACCCGAGCGCACTATCGGATCGCAACACCAAAGGACCTCGTCGCCTTCCTGCGGGATCTCTGGTTCGCTCGAAAAGCCCGCCCTTCGAGCTGATGGGCTCCGGCAAATCGGAGAGGTCGCGCTGCCCGAGCAAGATGCTCAAGGCAACAGGGCAGCTCGCGCATAAATCGCCAGGCTCAGCAGCACGAACAGCGCCAACAATAACTTCGTTATCGCGCGGATCCACTGCATAGGCGTGAAGGTTGGGTCGACGTCGTTCCGCAGGAAGGCAAAGGCGACAACCGACTGCGCGCACCCGATGTGGGTCCAGCATCCGCCGAGGGCGTACCCAGCAATTTGTGCCATGGCGAAGAAGCGAACCAGTTGAACCTCGAGTTGGTGCAGCGCGTGGGCAGCAAAATCGGCAACCACGTTGTTGTCGAGCAGCGCGGAAAGGACGGTAGCCGCGAAAAACTGGATCCAGGCGACGTGCGCCTCGCCCAGGGTGGCGATGCCGTGGCGGAGCAGCGCTTCTAGGTGCTCAAAGAACCCCGCGGCTTGCATGAGAGTGATCGAAAAGAAGAGCGGCAGCAGGAACAGATATTCACGGTATTCATGCCACGCCTCCCTGAGAGCCAGCCGGCGCATCCGCGGCAGGTGCCAGATCCCGGCAATCGCGACTGCAAATCCCGCGAAGGAGGCATAAAACAGCCGGAACTGGTGGTTCAGCGCATGCGCGACAAGCAAGGCTACAAACGGGACAAAGGCCAACATGCCGATCCTTTGGGTGTGCACCCGACGTCGTCTTGTCTTCATCAGCAGTTGGCGCACCGGGATTTCGGCCTCGCGGGCGGCTGCTCGGTCACCGGCCGCGGCATGACGGTAGTGGTCGTCAAGGGCTCGGGCCAATTCTTCCTCGAGAAAGGCTCCCAACAACCGGTGCCGCACTTCCTCCGGGACCTTTTCGACCACGAGCGCCAGACCCAAGGGGACACCGTGCTGCAGCCGTTTGACGACCGCCTCGAAGCGATCGCCCAACTCATCAGCATGCGCTTCAACGAGTTCGATCGGCGTGAGCACCTCTCCGTGTCGTTCCGCTTGCAGAAACCGGACGTCAGCAGCGTGGCGATCCAGTAGGTCGAGTTCGCGCCACGCCACCCGCTTCCCGCGCAGGCGAGAGCGTAGACTCCCTGCCACGATCAGATAGCTGGCTAGCGCCAGAGGGGCGCAGTACTGCAAGAAAAACGCATCGTTCAGGCGGGGATGGAGATTTGCCCGCATGATCAAGTTCGGGGGCTCTCCATAGGCTAGCCACATGCCGCACACAGTGGTGATCACGGTGGACACCATCACCGCGTAGCGAACGTCCTTCAAATCGGCGTCCGCAAGAAACAAGATGATCACAAGCACCCGCAACGTCAGTCCGATCATCGACACGCCGTCGAGAATACCGGAAGCGAGAGCGACCAGTGCCGTGATCGAAATCACCGTCGGTACGACAGCACCGCGATTCCAGCGGAGCAGGCGAAAACTAATGCTCTCGAGAAGTCGCGTTTGCGAAATCACGGCGACAAAGAAGGTGAGCCCGAGAAGAAACAGCATGGTATCGACGTGGACAAGGTGGTCGAGTGCCTCAAGGGTGCTCAAGTGCGCCACGACCTCCCGGAACAGGTGGCTCCAACCCTCGCGCTGCACCACTTCGCGCAACTCGGAGTCGTGCCACCAAACACCCCAGAAAGTGGCGGAGATCACCAAGGCGGCGCCATAAGTGAGGGCGTTTTTGTCGAGGCGGTAGCGGATCGAACCGAACACAAAGAGGGCGAGGACCGTGGCCAGCATTTCCACACCGAGCAGCCAAACCGGCAGTGGCGTGATGTGTCCGACAACCCCCACGCCGGCAGCAACGGTGGCAGAGCCAAACAGAAACCAGTGTGGGGAGAGCTCGATCAAATCTGGCGACTGAGGGGCATGCTCGCTCATCGCTTCGTGTCCGCAAACAGTGAGGCAGCGTTTTACCAAGGGGCCGAAGGGGAAGCTACTAGAGGTCACGGCCGCCGGCTGGTGGGCTAGCTACCTCGGCACCTTCTGCAAACTAGTGGTGAAACGATGCCCCTTGATTCGAGGGATGCGTCGGCACCCAAATAGAGGGGCGAATCCTTGTCTCCGGCCGGAACGTAGGGGCGACGTATGCGGCGCCCCTACGGGGTCTCAAAGCCCTCTCGGGGAATGAGTACCTTCGGGCAACAGAAGGATAAACCTCCACCCAGGGCGGAGAACCAGAGCCTAACCAGTTCCATTCTCGCCTGGGCGCCGTGCTTTCGCTCAGTGGTTGGTTCTACCCTACCCCCCGAGAGACCGCACAAAACCTCAGGTGGGAGGGGACCACAAACCTCGATCCCGGGGGCCTGAGCGGCCCCGCCCTCAGGGGGTGCCCGCGCTGCGGGCTCGCCATGACCCATAGGCAGGGCACCGCGTGCCTAATTCTGACTGTCAATCCTCGCTCCCCAAACGACCAGGATGCGGGATAACAAGTTCCAATTTATACCCGAAACCTCCTCCCCGACCGGGCCCCCAGGTGAGGGGCCGGTAAAGCGCAGCCGCCGCCTCCCAGAGAGGCACAGGGACCCGGATGACTCTCGCCACCCACCTGGATCTTAGGCTCAAACCCAGATCCCGTCGGTGCTTCTCCCTCCACACCGGACCTCGGGCCGCCCTTGCTAGCAACATGGGGGGGCGACTGGCCCTACGGAACCATGCCGGACGCTGGCGGTACCCCGCAATTCTCCTGCGGCCTCGGCTCCGGACTGGCTCCGGAGTCGGCGGTCCCAACAGCAGGTGCCGGGCCGGCCGGACCGGCGGGGGCAATCTCTCGTCAGAGCTCGACCCCGCAATCGGGGCCGTCTTTCGGGTCGGACCTTGGGCCGAGAGTGCGAAACCCCTCTCGCACCACCTGTGCCGCTAACCGCCACATTCTAGCTGATGTTTCCAGTCTGCAACGGCAAGGTGGACCCTCATCCGCCAACCTCTCCTTTCGGGTGCCCCACAAAGACCACGGTGTTGCATGATCCGGCGCTCTTTCTCCGACCCTTCAGGAGCGAACCCGTGCCCTTGGCCGTGTAGGGGCGACGCATGCGTCGCCCCTACGG
>JAOAHD010000023.1 GCA_026415395.1 Candidatus Binatia bacterium
CTTTCAAGCTGTTGACGAGACTGGAGATGGCGACCTTGGGCGGATACTCCACGAGCAGGTGCACATGGTCGTCTTCGCCGTCCATCTCGATCAGCCGCGCCTCGAAGTTTGCGCAGACCTTGGCAAAGATCGCGCGCAGCCCTACAGCACACGCCGACCGATGCCGCCAGTCTGGAAGCGGGCTATGCCGCCAAGGCGAAGGCAGAGCGGGCTTGAAAAGCCTTCAAACCGCACCAGCGGCCCGGATGGCTGCCGGGCGGTTTTTCTCGTTTTTCCTGGCGGGCGGCCTGGACGATGCCGGGCGCGAAAAGCTGCATTCGCACATGCAGGCATGGTTCGTCCTTCAACGCCGATTTCGGTGAGTTGCGACCCTCTTGTTATCAGTTGCCAAGACGACACTACGTGGGTGAAGCAAGCTGCGCGCGGCGCTCACGACACCAGCAGTTGCGTGGAAATCCGCACGCCGGATACCCGCAGTCGGGAGTTCTATGGCGACATTCGCCTTGCCTTGCCGCCGGAGATGGCGGTGGCGCTGGCGCACGCGATCTTGAAAGTCGCGGGGACGTTGGAGGGCAATGACTGATCTGATCGAGAGGCTGGGGGGTGAAGGCTTGAAGGCGCAGGTATGAACATCAGAAACCTCTTCGGCGGCTTTGTGGAAGTCGCCAACGGACTTGCCAGCATCCTGTCGCTCGGATACTTGGCGCCTGGGTGGGACTTCCGGTACCACTGCTGGTTGGTGCGTCGTGATATTGAGAGGTCTAAGAAGCAGCGGGAGCAGCAGAAGGAGCACAGCAATGACTGACCGATACGAGGAATGGCGAGACTTCTACGCCGAAAAGGTCCGCTCGTGGATGAGCCTGGATGAAATTCGGGCCGAGTGCGGGAAGCTACAGACCGCGGACGCCACGTCCCCCGAGGTGCTGCTGATACATGCCATGCACGCGCTGGAGGAGTTACAAAAAGCATCCAGCAACATTAAGGCAGAGGTTGAGCGACTGCGGACTGATGGTGCCAATGCCGTTCGGTGGGCACCATCATCAGCGCACTGGTCCGAGGTTCTGAGGGACCTGTTTGGGCCGGATGCCCGCAAAGGGATCGACGCCCTCGAAACCCGGTGGCGCAAAGAGCTTGAGCGTGCCGACAAGCTGGCGGAGGCGCTGGAAGAAATCCGGAGCCGAACCTGTATTAATGAAGCGATGAACCCCGATCCGTTCGCGCTCACCGCCATGTTGGGCGACATCCACCATATCACCGACGCCGCGCTGCCGAATGGAGATGGGGAGATGAATGATTTTCGAGGAGCACTCGCAAAATGACTAACGAAGTCCAAGCCTATGCGGACGGCAAGTTACGGAAAGAGCCGCCCGTGCAGTGTGATCTGAAAGTGGGCGACCGAGTGACGTACATCAATGAGTACGGCGTTTCGTTCCCGCGCATGCTCGTTATCGGTTTCGCCCATGACGATTCTTTCTATGGGCGGTTCGTCCATCTGGCCGGCCCGGATCACCCAGGCGCGTACTGGTTCCCGCATCGGCGCGACGAACTGACGAAGGAGGTCAGCAATGACTGACATTTTGCCGTCGTGCAGTTCGCAAGGCCGGCTCAGCAGTAGCGTGTGCGCAACACGAAATGCCTCATAAATGTCTGCGGCAGCCGAACCGGCCCCAAGGGCCGGGACGAGCTGCAGGTGCGTCGTTGGACTTGCCCGGTTTGCCAGACCGAGCACGACCGCGACGTCAACGCCGCGCGCAACATTAAGAAGCGCGGTCTGCAGTGGCTGG
>JAOAHD010000024.1 GCA_026415395.1 Candidatus Binatia bacterium
GTGCTGTTGGGCTGCCGAGTAAAGCACGGATACGCAAACCACCACATGCTCGCAAGGCCTACCCACGCAAGAGCGCGCCAGAAGGGATTCGAACCCCTGACCCACGGCTTAGAAGGCCGTTGCTCTATCCAGCTGAGCTACTGGCGCACGTGCGCTGGCGATCACCCGCGCATCTCACCGTCGCAAGATCAATCGGGGTGAGAGGATTTGAACCTCCGACTCCCTGCGCCCAAGGCAGGTGCGCTACCAGGCTGCGCTACACCCCGGCACGATCTCTTCCATACTGCCATCGCCGGCCGGGCTTCGCTAACAGACCCCCCCTGCGAAATCAACGCAACGCTCTAGGTTGCTGCGGCTCGGTCGACACGCGCGTCTTGAGGGCGTGGGCGGCGTGGGAGCCTCCATTGCGCTCCACACAGCAAAGATGCTCAGGGTGGTAGGGGCGAACCGCGGGTTGCAGCCGTCGGCCGTGTGCGAGAGCAGTTTCATTGCCGGTCTGGCGCAAGCCGCTCGTTGCTGAAGTTGCGGACCCGCCGGCCCCCGCCCTGTTATTCGAACTTCGCCGGGCTAGGACCTCGGCAGCGCTTCTGCCTTCCACCCTGCCTCGCGCAGAAATTCCGCCAGGCGCTCGCGGAGCTGTCTCGCAGCACGCGCGCGGTGGGAGTAGCGATGCTTTTCTTCCGCACTGAGTTCAGCGAAGGTTTTGTCGCTGCCCTCGGGTACGAACACGGGGTCGTAGCCGAAGCCATTCGTGCCGCGCGGCTCGGCGGTGATGCGTCCCTCGCAAACACCTTCACTGGTAAGCACGCGCCCGTCAGGCCGGGCAACGGCTAGCACGCAGCGAAAACGGGCAGAGCGCTGTTCTTCGGGAACCTCGCGCAGTTCGTGAAGCAACCTGCGCAAGTTGGCCGTGTCGTCCGCCTGCTCGCCGGCATAGTGTGCAGAATCGACCCCGGGCGCCCCGCCGAGAGCATCGACCTCTAACCCGGAATCGTCGGCCAAAGCTGGCAAGCCGCTCCATGCAGCAATCGCCTTGGCTTTCAGGGTGGCGTTTTCCACGTACGTTCGCCCGGTCTCGGCAACTTTCGGATAGCCTGGGCGGTCGAGGAGAGAGATGCACTCGACTCCACTTCCGCCGAGCAGTTGCTCCAATTCTTTCACCTTGCCGGGGTTGGCGGTGGCCAACACCAAGCGCGGCTTCTCCTGGTGCGAGGCACTCATGAATTACTGAAGGGCGCGCTGCTGGGCGCGTAGCAACTCTTGAATGCCCGACCAGGCAAGATCTGCAAGCTTGTCAAGCGTGGCCCGATCGAACGGGCTACCCTCGGCCGTGCCCTGGACTTCCACAAAGCGGCCCGCATCGGTCATGACCACGTTCATATCCACCTCGGCGCGGGAATCCTCGGCGTAACAGAGGTCCAGAAGCGGCACTCCATCGACCACCCCAACGCTCACCGCTGCCACCGCACCGGTAAGCGGTGTTTGCTCGAGGGCGCCGCTCTCTAAGAGGCGGCGGACCGCGAGTCCCAGCGCGACGTAGGCGCCCGTGACGGAAAGGGTGCGCGTCCCACCATCGGCCTCGATGACGTCACAGTCAATCCAGATCGTGCGCGGCCCGAGCTTGCTGAGGTCGACGACCGAGCGCAAGCTCCGACCGATCAATCGCTGAATCTCATGCGTGCGCCCACCCAGACGGCCGCGTGCTGCCTCCCTTTGAATCCGTTGCGGGCTCGATCCGGGGAGCATGCTGTACTCGGCAGTCAACCACCCCTTGCCCGTATCCTGCAAAAACGGAGGCACACTTTCTTCCACCGAAGCTGTGCAAATTACCCGCGTGTTGCCCGCCTCGGCCAGCACGGACCCGAGCGCTTGCCGGATAAAGCCCGGTTGCAGCACCAGCGGCCTGAGCTCAGAGGGCTGCCGCCCATCGATACGAGTCATCTCCCAACATCCTCCCGTGTGCGCACGCCCATCAGAAAACACGCTTCTACCAAGCAGCCGCGGCGCGACGCAACCAGCAGGGCCAGAAGCAGCGATTTCTTTGGAGGCGAAAAATTCCGCTGCCATGGGTTGCCCTGGAAATGGAGTGGCGCTAATTTTTTGACGCTTTTCTGCAGGAGGACCATGGAGCCGCACATTGTCAAAGGGAATCACCCGGTCATGGAGAAGGTTTTCCAGATCTGTGATCGCGTGGCACCGACGGATTCGACCGTACTGATCCAGGGGGAAAGTGGCACGGGTAAGGAATTGGTGGCGCGGTATATCCATGCGCGCAGCCGGCGAGCGAACAACCCATTTATCCCTGTGAACTGCGGGGCCATCCCTGCCGACCTGCTCGAGTCGGAAATGTTCGGCCACGAGCGGGGGGCGTTCACAGGTGCTGTGTCGGCCCGCATGGGGTTATTTCAGTACGCCAATGGCGGCACAATTTTTTTAGACGAAATCGGGGAAATGACCCCAGCGCTCCAGGTGAAACTGTTGCGCGTGTTGCAAGAGCGCGAAATTCGCCCGGTGGGGGCGGATCGTACGATTCGTGTGGACGTGCGGGTGATTGCCGCCACCAATCGCGATCTTTCGGCCGACGTGAAAAGTGGTCGTTTCCGAGAAGATCTATTCTACCGGCTGCAAGTGATCCCCATTACCATCCCACCCCTGCGCGAGCGCCGGTCGGATATCCCGCTTCTGGTGCGGTATTTCCTCGAAAAGCACAATAGCCAGCGGCCTGGTCAGGCGGTGCGGATTTCGGATGAAGCGATGGTGCACTTGTGGGAGTACGACTGGCCAGGGAACGTTCGCGAGCTAGAGAACCTGATCGAGCGGCTGGTGATCTTGAGCGAGGACGGCATCATTCGCGTGGAAAATTTACCGCCAAACATCCGCACGTTCATTTCCGACAAAAAAATTCCGCGCCCGACGCTGACCGATGAGGGCATTGACCTCAACCGCGCAGTGGAGGAGTTCGAGTATCGTTTGATTGATGAGGCGTTGCGGCGCACGAAAGGCAACAAGCAAGCCGCAGCCCGATTGCTGGGCCTGAAGCGCACCACGTTAGTGGCCAAGCTCCGGCGCAAGGCCAGTAGCTCCGACCAAGGCTGCGTATTGTGAAAAGGAACGACCATGTCCGAAGACTTGAAGGGCCGAATCTTAGTGGTCGATGACGATGAGAACGCCATCGAAATCCTAACCCGCATGCTCAACCGGGAGGGGCACGTCAGCATTGCCGCATCCAACGGACCCGAGGCGCTGGAAACTCTCGGGCGCGAGACTGTGGACGTGATCTTATTGGACGTCATGATGCCTGGCATGGACGGCCTCGAAGTATGTCAGAGACTTCGCGAAGACGAACGGTTGCGCCAAATTCCTGTGATTTTGCTGACGGCGAAGGACGACATGGAAACCCGCAGCCGTGCGATGGCCCTCGGGGTGAGTGAATTCCTGACGAAGCCGGTGAATCGCAGGGAACTGTTCACCCGCGTGGCGGCGCAGTTGCACGCGCGCAATTTGTCGCGCGAATTGGCGAAAACCGCGCAAAAGGTGTCCGGATCCGCCAACGAGTCGGGCGGGGACTGAACGGTTGCCCCTTCCCGTCATTGGAAATGCCCCATCATCTCGTCTTGATCCTGGCGTGCTGTTCGTTCCTGGGTTCGTCGGACGTGGGGCCGCTCACTCAGCGGCTTCGTGCCTTTCGACCTGTGGAGCTGGCTGAGCGGTCCATTTCACCGGTCTTGCCTAAGCAAGCCCGCATGGAAGGGAGGCGCCTTGAGTTGGTTGCGAACACTGGCTCAGGGACGGTTGGTTCTGGTGACGCCGGCCGGGACGCTGCACGGTGGAGCCCGCCACCGGGCTCCAAGCTTTTAGTGGTTTCCCCGCACCCGGACGATGAAACCCTGGCCGCCGCTGGATTGATGCAAGCCGTGCTGCGCGAGCGGGGCTCCGTGCGCGTTGTGTTTGTCACGAATGGTGACGGATATGCCGAGGCTGTTGCCGCGCGCACCGATGGCCAGAAGCCTACAGCGACCGACTTCCGCCGCTACGGCCGGCAGCGCCAGAGCGAAGCCATGGACGCCCAACTCGAGCTGGGGATTCCGCCCAGTTGGCTCAAATTTCTCGGCTTTCCTGATGGCGGCATCGAAGCGCTCTGGGGCCCGTATTGGTGCTCGGCCGAACCCTATGTCTCGCCGTTCACGGAACAGCGTCGCGCTCTCGCAGAAGATGGCCGCGAGTACCGGGGCGCGGAGCTCAAGCAGCAACTCGTCGACTTTCTCCGCGCTTGGCAACCTGAGGTGATCGCGATCCCAGACCCGCGCGATCTCCATCGCGACCACTGCACCGCCGGGCTCTTTGCGCTGATGGCAATAGGAGAAGTGACGAAACAGGTCCCTGCCTTTCGGCCGCATGTGTTCGGCTACCTTGTGCACTCTCCGGACTATCCTGGGGAGCCGCGCTGGCGGGAGAACGTATCGCGCCAGGGGGTGTGCGGAGAACGCACGGGTGTGACGCTGCTCGGAAAAACGGAATGGTTGCGGGTGGAGCTCAACGACTCGGAGCAGCGCGGTAAAGCGCGCGCGCTCCAGCGGTATACGACGCAAATGCAGGTCATGCGGGGCTTCCTCGAGCACTTCGTTCGCCCGGAGGAATGGTTTTCGCGGCTGCAGGAAGAGCAATGGCGCCTGCCTACTTTGATGACGGATGCTGGGGTGCGCGCGGCCCCGTGCAAGGTTGTTCTGTGAGCACGGTCGTGATAGGCAGAATTTCCTGCTGGAAACGCGAAGGGTAGGCGAATGGACTGTGATGCCCATTCCACGCCAGCCGCTGGAGAGAAGCGAACGCGCGCTCCCGAGCCCGCCCCGCGCAAAGCTCACCTTCCACGCAAGAGTGCTTTATGCAGTTAGCAAATCCAGCAACATACGAAGTTGATTTAGATGGTAACCGTGCCCGCTTGGAACAACTGCGCAAAGTCGTTGGCGATGCGGAACGGGTTGCGCTGTTGTTGCAAGACGACCCCGATCCCGATGGCATTGCCAGCGCGATTGCATTGCGCACCGTATTAGGCCGCAACCGTTCGACCACGCCGATTTTCACCTTCGGGCAAGTAACCCGCGCAGAAAACCTGGCGATGATCCGCCTGCTCGATGTTACCGTGGAGCCGGTGGACACGGAAACGCTGCGAGCATTTCCGAGGGTGGCCCTGCTCGACGTGCAACCCGGATACTTCGGCGAACGACTCCCTCACGTCCACATCGTCATCGACCACCATCCTCGCTGTGGACCGATCGATGCCGAGTTTTGCGACGTGCGAACGAACTATGGTGCAACCTCGACCATCTTGACCGAGTACCTAGAAGCCGCCGGAGCAGACGTAAGCCAGCGCCTAGCCACGGCATTGTTGTACGGGATCAAAAGCGACACGTTGATGCTCAACCGCGAAACGGGCCCGGCCGATTTGCGTGCCTTCATGGCCCTGTACCCCCTGACCAATTACAACGTGCTCCGGCGCATCGAACGCCCAGAACTCCCACTCGCATTCGCTTCGTTTCTTGCTCGGATTCTGCCTAGGATCCGCAAGCGGGACGAATTGTTAACGCTGTACGTGGGACATGTGGATCGAGAAGACGTCATTCCACAACTTGCGGACTTCTGCATGCAATTCGAAAACACGGAATGGGTGGTTGTGGCGGGTAAGAGCCATGACTCCATTGTGATGTCAGTACGGAACCCTGGGTACGTGCGCAGCGCGGGGGAGCTTGTCCGCCGCTTGTTTGGCAGCGTCGGACGCGCCGGCGGCCACCGCTCGATGGCGAAGGCGATCGTACCCGTTCGCGCTTGGCGAAAAGCTTTCGGCTCCACGCGCGACCGGCAAGTGGCGGAAACCATCGAGCTGCTTTTTTGGCGCGAGCTCTACGGAGAGGGTGCCGAGCCAATGCAAGCCACTGCCTAGCTGGCTCCGCGCCGTTGGTGCCTCGCTCGGGCTTGCTCGTGCAGAGGACAGAGGGTCAGCCGGAACAAGGGCGCCGCATTTGCCGGCGCAGCGTCCCGAACTACGACACCCGTGCAGCCCCCGCGACGTGACAGACCCCGTCAGACGTTTGTAACAACACTATAGACAAACTTGTGCAACATGTTACAAGAATTGGCACTCAGACTCGTAACGACCAGGAGAGGGAAGAATCCATGAAGGATCCGGCAATCAGCCTCGATGAGTTGTTACAAAGAGGCCAACGAAAAACCGAGGCACTGAGGTTACTGAACGTCAAGATTCCAAGCAGCATGCTCGAACGGATCGACCGATTGAGCAACATGCTGCCCGCCACCAAAAGCGAGATTGTGGTTGCCCTTCTTAACGAAGGGCTTAGAGCTGCTGAGAAAGAGTTGCGAGATTGGCGGCCGCCTCCAAAGCCGGTGATTCCGAAGGAACGGCGCTGCGTGGTCAAGGGCTGCGAGCGCGAGCGGGTAGCGAAGGGATTGTGCCCAACCCACTACCAAGCCCAGCGCCGCGCACTTATGGCCGGCAAGCCATCCCCGATCTCCGAGAACGGGTCGCATTGAACAAACCGGTTGAATCGCGCTATCCGGAGGTAGGGAGGCTGGGCGTGTGGCTTTCTCTCAGCAGTGAAGGTCGAAAGTGACACGCCCCGCGCGCACCTTCGGTGGGTTGTTGTGCGCAGTTGTGGGGTGGGTTCTGGCCGCCGGCTGTGGGGGTGACGATATCGTAGTCGGGGGTTTTATCCCTAGTCCCACAGCCGCACCGACGCCGACGGCCACGCCTGCAGTTGGAAAAGCTGGAGACCCTTGTAGCCGAAGTAGCGACTGCGAAAGCGGTATCTGCGACTCGCTGACGCTGACTTGCCGGTAGCGCATCGAAGCCACTGATTGGCCCCGAGAACAGAGGCCGCTGCAATCGGCCACGTCCGTGGCTTGGTTGCCGCAGCGAATCACCGATTTGTCGCGGTTGCCCTTGCCGACGGCGTGGGCGGTAGCGTGTCGGTCGCTATCTTCCGGCGAGAACGCTGCGCGCCGCATCGCGAGGCAACACCACCGGCACGCGTGCAATCGATGCGGTCTAAGGGGAAGCTGGCGTTTTCGTGGGGGCGCTGGTGTGACCGCGTGAAGTTACCCGGTGAGAACCCAGAGGAACCACAGCACCCAGGCAACGACCGCGGCAACCAACAATACACTCCCAATGTAATTGGCGTTCCGACGCGGGTACGGGCGCGTCTCCAAAGCACTAGCTAGAGAAGTGGAGCGCGATTTCGGCGCGACCGCTACCACCCGCCAATTCGTGAACCCCGCAGCCCGCAAACCCTCCTCCACGCGTAAGCGCGCAGCGAGGGCATCGGACTCGTTGATCTCGGAAATTCTCACCTCCACTTCGTATTGCGGCATGGCCCGAAACCCTCGCGGGGCTCCTAACAATCGGCACCCACAACCTCACGGCACCCGCACAACGATTTGTGCTGGCGCGCCGACGTTTCCCCCGATGTCTCGAAGTCGCGCGGTCACTATCGTGTCGCCGGGGGGAAAAGTCAATGCGTCGTTGACCAAAATGCAAAACTGCACGGTCGAGCTGCTGTCGGCGTAGACTAAGTTCGCTCCTCTATCCTGCGTGCAGGCAAAGTCGGCCTCGCTAAACACGCGGAAGCGGCAGCCGAGGTCGTTCAAGGCGTCGGTGACTGACTGCACCGTATCGAACATCCCGAGCAACGTTCCGGGAACACCTCCCACGCGCGGATAAGTGGCATCGCACACCGCTTCGCTGCCATCGCCCAGAGCCCGGTTGACCTGCACTTGCAGGTCGGGCTGGGCCGTTGGATCGCCGCGTTTGGGATTGAATATCACGGTGCCGACAGGGAGTTGGCTACGGCCCGGCCGCGCTTCGACGAACAAGATGAAGCCAGCCTCCTCGGTACGGGAGAAAATCGGCCTGCCCTCCGCGTCCACCCCAATCGCTTGGTTGACCTGTCCCCCGAGATCGGCAACACCGATCGCGGTAACGATCGGCCCGATGAGAACCGTGGGTGTCGGAGTTGCCGTGGGCAGCTCGGTCGCGGTTGGAGTCATCGTGGAGGTCGCCGACGGAGACGGAGTGGTGGTGGCGGAAGGGGTCACCGAAGGAGTGGCCGAAGGCGTTGCTGAAGGCACCGGCGTTACCGTCCCCACCGGGTTGATCGTGGCTGAAGGCGTTGGCAAGTTTGTCGGTACCGGCACGGTGGGCGACGGGGAGGACGTCGGACTGCGCGTTGCTGTGGGAGCGGGCAAAGTTGCTGTGGGAGCGGGCAAAGATGAGCCTCCGCCGCCTCCGCTGCAGGCCGCAGCCGCAGAAAGTAGCCCTGCAAAGAGCGCCGCACGCGCCCACCACTGTCCACGCCACGCTGCAAGCATCGTGAGCGGGTATCGCCAGGCCGGGGGGTGAAGTCAAGCTGCACTTCGTCCCCTGTCGATGCGGCGTGCCAGCTCGTTGCGTTTGCCGCGGAGGCAAGATAGGCCCCGCGCGTGAGTCGTGAACGAAGAGCCGCAAAAATCCCAAGTCGGTATGCAGGGAGAGCGCTACTTTCCGCCCTGGAGAGGTGAGCGATGGATTGGCGCCAGCGGTATCGCCACAAGGTGTGTCGTGCCGAAGAGGCGGTGGCACGGATTCCGAACGACGCCACGGTTCGCCTGCCCATGGGGCCGGTGCCCGTCACGCTGGTGCGTGCGCTTGCGCAGCGCAACGAGGACTTGCAGGGAATCCGGCTGTTCCAAGGTGCCTCGCGCCAGCCTCTGCCGTTCCTCGATCAGCCGGAGCGGTGGCAGGGAAAGGTGGAAGTCGTAACCGACTTCGCTTCCGCTTTGCTGCGCCCAGCAGTCGAGCAAGGCTGGGCGGATTTTCTCGTGACCGATTACAGTATCGGCTCGCGTAGCCAACATTTCGACCGGCAGGACATCTGGCACCCTGACGTGTTCATGGCGATGGTGTCCGAGCCCGACGCACGGGGGCTGGTGAGCTTCGGTTACACGCTGTGGCACTCCCGCCAGTTGCTCCACAACGCGAGGCTGCGCATCGCAGAGGTTGCCCCCGATGTGCTGCGCACCGGCGGAGATAACGCGGTGCCGCTCGAAGCCTTCGATTGTATCGTCGAGTCGAAGGACCAGCTTCCCCCATTGGCACCGCCTGAGTTGAGCTCGGAGCGGATCGAAGTCACAGAAGTGATTGGTGCTTACGTGTCCACCCTCGTACGCGACGGCGATACCATCCAAATCGGCACCGGAACATTGTCGTCGTGCATGGGCGCGTACCTCACGGGCAAGAACGACCTCGGGATCGATGCGGAGATTCTCGTCGCTTCTGCTGTCGAGTTGGTGAAACTCGGCGTAGCAACGGGCAAGCGCAAGACGTTTCACCCGGGAGTGGCGACTGCCTCGTTTATCGTGCCTGGGGCTGACTTTGCGTTTTGCCATGATAACCCACGCATTGCGCTCTACGACATTGAGTGGTGCAACGCGCTCCCACGCATTGCGCAGATTGAGAACTTGGTCGCCATCAACCAAGCATCGATGATCGACTTGACGGGACAGGTGGCCTCCGAGTCGATCGGCGCCTCCATGTACACCGGTCCGGGCGGGCAGCTCGTGTGGTGCATGGGAGCACTGTATGCACCCGGCGGTCGGTCGGTGCTGGTGCTCCCCTCGACCGCTCGGAACGGCACGGTGTCGCGCATCACCGCCACGTTTCCGCCCGGGACCGTGGTTACGGTGCCGCGCACCTTTGTGGATTACGTGGTGACCGAATACGGGATTGCCAATTTGCAGGGCCGAACGCAGCGAGAACGGGCCGAAGCGTTGATCGAGATCGCGCACCCGACATTCCGCGACGAGCTGCGCGACTATGCCCGTCGCACCTTTTGGCCGCGTCCACGCATGGTTGGGCCGCAGGCGCCAGGAGGCGGAAGCCGTCATTAGTCGCGCGTTGGAGCAGATCGGCGAGGAGCCGCGCGCTATTTCCCGATGCAGAAGTTACGAAACAATTGATCCAGCACGTCTTCGGCCCCGACAACATCGGTGATGGAGCGTAGGGCATCGGCGGCTGCGCGCAGCTCCAAGCTCACCAAATCGAGGGGTGTGTGCGTAACCAGGCCACGCTCCGCACGCTCGAGTGCTTCGAGCGCGAGCTCGACAGCAGCCACGTGCCGCGGGTGAGTAAGCACGAGCAAATCGTTAGCGTCGGTGCTGGAGCCCCGTAGCCGTTCCGCTACGAGAGACCGCAGCTCTGCCAACCCTGCGCCGACGCGTGCCGAGATGTGAACCACATCTCCGGGCTCCACGGCAAACGGCAACGCACTGGCGTCGAGTTGGGCGGGGAGGTCGCTCTTATTGAGCGCAACCACTCGGGGGCGACCCGCCACTTGTTCCCAGGCGTGAAAGTCTTCGGCTTGCAACGGTGCGCTGCGGTCGAGAACGAGCACGCACAGGTTTGCCTGGTCGATGACCTGTTTCGTACGTTGGATCCCGAGGCGCTCCACAGGGTCCGTTGCCGACTCTGGGCGCAAGCCCGCCGTGTCGACGAGCATGGTTGGGATTCCCTCGCAGTCCCACACCTCTTGCAAGGTGTCGCGCGTGGTGCCGGCAAATTCCGTAACGATTGCCCTTTCCGTGCCCAGCAAGGCGTTCAAGAGACTCGACTTGCCAACATTGGGCCGGCCCACGAGCGCGACCGTGGCCCCCTGTCGTAGCAACGCACCCTGCCGGTACGAGGAATGCAGCCGCATCAAGCCGAGACGGATGGGTTGGAGAGCCCTTAGCGTTTCCATGAGCGGAAGCTCGATTTCGTCGCCAAAATCCAGTTGCGCTTCCACCACGGCCAGGGTGTAAAGCAACTGCTCGCGCAGCGATTCGAGTGTTCGCGATAAGTCGCCGCCGAGTTGGCGCGCAGCGGCGATGGCGCTGGTGAGGGTGCGCGAGTCCACTAAATCCGCCACCGCCTCCGCTTGGGCAAGGTCTAAGCGCCCGTTGAGAAACGCCCTTCGGGTGAACTCCCCCGGTTCGGCGTGGCGAGCCCCAGCGGTTAAGGCGTGCGCCAGCAGGTGCTGCAAAACCAGGGGGCTTCCGTGTGCATGTAATTCGAGGACATCCTCGCCCGTGTAGCTTCGCGGTGCGCGCATGAGTACCGCCAAACCACGATCCAACAGCCGCCCCTGCGAATCCAGGAATTCGCCGAAGTACAAGCGATGCGATTGCCACTTTTCCACTGGTCGTTGCGAGTGGAACACCCGCTGAGCAATTGCAACCGCTCCCGGCCCGCTGACTCGGATGATGCCGATACCGCCTCTTCCGGGTGGGGTGGCAATGGCAGCAATGGTGTCGCGCTGGTACATCCTCGCGATGGTTGCGATCCGCGCACGCTACGCGGATTAGGAGCGGGGGGATTGTTTCGGGGCGATCACCAGACGGCGGTAATATCCTTCGCCGGTGCTGCGCGTCGTCAACGCCGGATCACCTTGCAGGGTGAGGTGCACGACGCGGCGATCCCGTGGGCTCATGGGCTCGAGCTCCACGGGCTTTCTCTTGCGCTTCACTTGCGCAGCGAGGCGCCGTGCTAAACCCTCCAGGTACTGCCGGCGCCGCTCGCGGTAACCCTCGACGTCGAGAGTCACATGCTGGGCATGCGGCTCGTCGTGCACGGCGACGCGATTGACTACGTACTCCAAAGCATCGAGCATCTGTCCGCGTTTGCCGATGAGGAAACCGGAAGGACCGCCGACGAGGTTGAAGACGACCTGTTGCTCGCTACGCGTCACCTCGATGCGCACGGGCATTTCTAAGAGACGAAAAATTTCCGCAAGCAACCGCTGAGCGCGGTCCAATCCTTCGGGGGCCAGAGCTTCCGAAGCAGCCGGTTCGGAGCCCTCAGGTGGCCGCGGGCTCGCTGGCGCCTCTGAACTAGGAGTGGGCTCGGCTGCCGGGGTCGTTTCTCGGACTGCGAGCCGCACGCGAGCTTTGCGAGCGCCGATGCCGAGCACGCCACGGGAACCGCTATCGAGCACAGTAACGTCCACGGCCTCTTGCGGGAGGCCAAGTTGGCGTAGGCCTTCGGCAATGGCGGCGTCTACGGTATCGGCTTCGACTTCGATGGCCTGCATGGCTCGGTGTCCTCCGCACCTGGCGGTTATTTGCTCGTTCGGGTCATGTAATACTGCTGGGCGATGGTCAAGACGTTGTTCACTAGCCAGTATAGCGTGAGTCCCGAAGGAAATCCGATGAACATAAAGGTGAACAGGATCGGCATGATGAGCATCATCTGGCGCTGCGTGGGATCTCCGACACTCGGACTCATCCACTGTTGCACAAACATACTAGCGCCCATGAGCAGGGTGAGCACAGGGATCCCTGGGGGTTCGACAAAGGGAATTGCGATAGAGCCTAGCCGGTCGGGCGCAGATAGGTCGCGAATCCATAAAATGAACGGGGCGTGCCGGAGCTCGACCGCGTGCGTGAGCGCTGAGTAAAGCCCAATAAATACCGGAAGCTGCAACAGCATCGGTAAGCAACCGCCGAGTGGGTTCACTTTGTGGCGCCGGTAGAGTTCCAGCATTTCCTTGTTCATTTGCTGGGGATCGTCCTTGTACTTTTCCCGGATCTTCGCCATCTGCGGCTGCAGCTTTTGGAGCTGCTGCATCGACTTGAAACTGCTTTGTGTCAGCGGGATAAACAGCAACTTCACGAGCACGGTGAGCAAAATGATGTCCACCCCATAGTTGCCCGTGAACCGATGCGAGAACTGCATGATGTGCAGCAGTGGCACGGCAATGAAGCCAAACCAGCCGAGGTCCACTGCGCGTTCAAAGCGGTGTCCCGCAAGCTCCAGAGCGTCGACGTCCTTGGGACCGAGATACGCAATGGCCTGCAAGGTCAATCCTTGCGCGGTCAGAGGGATCAGCCACTTCTGCTCCACCCATGTGCCGCGATCCTTGAGCCATAGACGGCGCGGTGCTTCCGGGGGGAGATCGACGGCAAGCCCGGCAAGGAAATAGTGGTCGGTAAAAGCCGTCCACCACAGCTCGCCGCTGAGGATGAGCCCCTTCTCTAAGTCGCGGAAGCCCTGTTCGTGCAGCTTTTTGCCTTCGAGATATGCAGTCTTGGAAAATACCGGCGGAGGGTTCTTGTGGCGCTCGAGAGCCCGCGACCAAGAAAGGGCGACTTCGTTGTAGCCGTCGGGGACTTGCGCAACTGAGAGGGTGCAGCCGATGGTGTAACGGTCGGCTTGGAACGTAAACGTTTTGACGATCGGCACCGATCCGACGACACCACGAAACGTCAGCGTGACCGGTTCGCCGCCCGACACCTCGAGCGAATCGCGGTCGGGTTCGTAGGCAACGGCGCGGTCGTCGAGCTTCGGCGCAGAGGCGCCCCGGAGCTCGGTGCCGAAGGGTGCATCGTGATCGGGTCCCGGCAAAATCAACTCGAGGGGTGGGCTGTTCGGTTCTACAGTCGTCCGGTACTGTTTGAGTCGCCAACTTACGAGTCTTGCCCCGTGAGTGCTGAACTCCGCGACCCAGAGGGGCGACTCGACCCGGACAATCCGTTCCGGCTGTGCAGGGCCCTGCTTGCCTTCGACCACGGTGCCGCGGGGCTCTTGAGCTGCGGGTGCGACAGGAACCGGCGCGTCGGCCGTCGGCTCGGAAATTTCCGGTGACGTCGCACCAGGTGTCGCTTGCCCTTGCGGATGCGGCGCCGGGGTTCCGTAAAAATACCGCAGCGCCTGCTCGTAAACGATCAGGATCAAGAGCGACAATACGACAGCCAGGAGGGCGCGGCGATCCATCGGGCCTTGCTCGTCTCTAGGGAACCGGATCCCAACCTCCGTCGTTCCATGGATGGCAGCGGCTCAGGCGGCGCAGGGCGAGCAGCGCTCCCCGCCATGGTCCGTGCCTGCGGAACGCTTCCGCCGCGTAGGCAGAGCACGAGGGAGCAAAGCGGCAGTGCGATCCGAGCAGGGGGGAAACGGCGAGTTGATACACTCGGATGAAGCCAACCGCTGCGCACACGATCCCGGCGCTGACGAAATTCGTGGCCGGGAACGCACGCGCGGGCCTCGGCAAACGCGCCACTCGCAAGCGTGGCTCAGGGGCGGATGCCGAGAGCACTGGAAAGTTCGCGTTTGACTTGTTCATAGTTCAGCTTTGCTGCCTGGGGACGCGCAATGACCACCACGTCGGCAGGGGGGACGATCTTCTGCCCGTAGTGGCGGAAAAATTCTCTCACCAAGCGCTTGATGCGGTTGCGCACCACCGCACGCCCGACCTTGCGACTGGTGGTGATGCCGAGCCGCGACGGCCCCCCGTCCGCCCGCGGCGAAACGAGAACGATGAAGCCACCCCGCACCCGTCGCTCGCCTTCGGCTTGTACGCGGAGAAAATCCTTGCGCTGCCGCAGGCGCGCGGCTTTGGGGAAGCTGTTTGACTTTAACCGCGGTGCTGGCTCGGCTGCTTTGGCGGAATCCTTACCGTTAGGCGCTTGCGCCCCTTGGCCCGCCGCCGCTTGAGGACGGCGCGACCGCCCGGGGTCGCCATCCGCGCACGAAAGCCATGAGTGCGTTTCCGCCTGCGGTTGTGGGGTTGGTATGTCCGTTTCATGCTTGCCTCGTCGATCGTAACTGGCCGCGTTCAACATGTGCCAAGCGTCCGCGGCCGAATTCTGTACCGGCGCGAACATGCCTATGAACCACAAGGGAGCCGTTCTGTCAATTTCTTGCCTGGCGAGGAGAGAACGCACGAGTGTAATCGGCTAGAGATTGGGGCGTCGCACCGCAAGCGCGCAGCCTTCTCATCATCATTGCCTGCAGCCGCCTCGACGCCCCTCTCGCGCTTTCCTTGGCCCTGCACTAGGGGGAGCTCCATGGGTGATCAGAAAGCACGCTACGCATTGGCAGATTTGTTCGGTCCGGGCGTGGAAGGCATGGTGAAGCACACTCCCCATGCCGACTATCTTGGCATCCGCGTGGTGGAGATCGGCCCGAGTTATGCGGTGATGATGTTACCGTACCGGGAAGAGCTGATCGGCGACCCGGCCCGCGGCGTCGTGTTCGGCGGCGTGATTACGACGCTGATCGATCATGCCGGTGGTTTGGCCGTGGCGTGCTCGCTCCCCGAGTTGGTCGCGATCGCCACGATTGATTTGCGGGTGGACTATTTGCGGGCGGCGCTGCCCGGCAAGGATTTGTACGTCCGCTCGGAGTGCTACCGCCACACGAAAAACGTGGCCTTCGTGCGCGCCAGTGCGTGGGAGGAGCGGCCTGACGACCCGTTTGCCTCTTGCTTGGCCACCTTCATGCTCGGCGCCAATCGTGCCGGCAGCCCATTCCCGACAGGAGGAACTCAGCGTGGCGAATCCCGTTAACCGCATGCAAAGTCTTTTGGACGCAATTCCGTATGCGCGCTTTCTCGGCGTACGCGTGGCCGGTACCAAAGGCCACCGGGAGCTCCTGCTGCCCTTTCGTAAGGAGCTCATCGGTAACCCGATCTTGCCAGCAATTCACGGTGGTGTGCTCGGCGCGTTTTTGGAACTTACAGCAATCTTGTGCTTGCTCGATGCCGGCGTGCGCGAACGGTTGCCGAAGCCCATTAACTTTAGCATCGATTACTTGCGTACGGCCGGACCGCGCGACACCCACGCGCGCGCGGAAATTTTCAAGCTCGGCCAGCGGATTGCCAATGTCCACGTGGTCGCTTGGCAAACCGATCCGGCAAAACCCGTGGCCTCGGGCAACGGTAAGTTCCTTTGGTGAACCCCCAGCCGGAAGGTTGGCTCGTCCCCAACAGGACTCCAGGGAGAGCAAGAGCTTCCTCGACCCTTCCGGCGCCGCATGCAGGCCCGCGCCTTTGACCGAGGATGCTGGACGTTGCCTGCGCGGGTAGGGTGAACAGACCCTCTGGCCGAGGGATCAGGCGTTTTCGCTTACGAGCGCGCCGTAAGTTTCTTCTAGGTAGCGGCGCACGGTCGCGACGTCGGCCAAGGAGCGAAACGGCCGGTCGCCAGCAAGCGGGGGAGTGTCGAAGGCGCGCGGGAATAGCGGCCGTTTTGCAAGGAGCGGGTCGAGGTTGGGGTCGTCAATTCCCCGTTGGTAGATTCGCTGCGCCAACCGCCCGAGTTCCGCGGTAAGGGAAAAGCCGACCCGAAAAATCGTCACCAGCGGCACCTTAGCGAGCACGAGGGGGGCGCGCTCCAGCGAACCATCGGCGAGATACTCGAGGCCGACTGACAGGGTGGCGAGTGCCCGCGCGCTCACGCTGCGCACTTGCTCGAGTTCGCCCGGATCGCAGCGGTCGGCACAAAGCACGCGGTTCACCAAGGCGACGAGCGCCTCGGCAAGGTCTTGCGCCAAGGCTTCGTCGGCAATCGACCGAAACGCTTGGGCGAAGAACCCGCCGTCTTCGAAAGCCTCCGCGACTGGGATCGGTAGCGTTACCGCAAACTCCCGCGGGATGTGGGGGCGCCAATCGACTCCAGCCATTTGCTTTGCTTCCGCGGGCTCGATGTAGGCGTACACGGCAATGGCCTCGAAGTACTCAACGAACCCGAGGTCTTCCAAGCGGCCCCGGCGCCACCGATAAGCGGTTTCCTCCAACTCGGTGCTGAGGCCCCATTTGGCTTCGAGAAGCCAGCGCCGGGCAAACTGTTGGTCGAGGTCGTACAGCCGGTCGAGCAGCCGCTCGAGGGTAACGACGGTGGCAGAGTCGACGCCGGGCAAGAACTCGACAATGAAGAAGGTGTCCGGGGTCTCGTATCGTGGAAGATGGACGTTTTCCTCCGGTTCTTCTTCCAGCGTACGATCGTAAATGCGGCAACTTTGCCGGAGCCAGAGGGCGAGGAGTTCAAAGTCCAAGCCTTCGAGCGCGCGCAGCAGCCGCGCCGGGAGGAATTCCTCCAGCATGAGCTCGAACCAAGGACGCAGCCGTGCGAAGTCCACCCGGTCTTTGTCCCACACGTCGAGGTCGAGGCAGCCTTGAATTTGCTCTGCCGTGCCGAGCGCGAGGAGCTCGCCCGCGTCGGCAAGCCCCAGCTCTTTGACGAGGTAGTAGAACTCTTGCACGGGCAGGTGGGCAACGAGTTCTGCCGCGCGCGGGTGTTCGAGCAATTGCTCCACGCGCTGCCGCACTGGGAGCGCCGTGCGCCCGAACGGAGCCCCGCTGATGAGAGCGCCCGCTTTTGCGTCAGAGGTGCTTTCGCTCATACACGAGTGCCTTGGTCGAAGGCGTGAACAACGGCAGTTATTTAAGGGAAGGCCACAAGGAGTGCCAGGGTTTTGTCCCCCAGGCCGGCGTACTTCGGCGGCAGCGGCGGGTCTGAGGTTTTGGACACCAGCACCGCCGAGTGCCGTTGGTGTCGGGAAATCATCCGTTCATACATCTCGTTACTTGACTTTACGAGCCCGTTGCGCCTACCGTGCGCGGCTTCGCAGCCCTTGCAACTCGCGGGCTGCGGGGTCGGATTTCGGTGTCGCGTAGGAGTTGGCAAAGCATGGCACAACGCTCGTGGAAGACGATGTTTCGAATTGGTTCCCTTTTGTCAGCACTCACGATGACCGTGTTGCTGCCGGGTTGTGGCAGTGGTGATTCTGCAACCCTGACCCCACCATCGCCCACCGCCACAGTCACACCGGTTGCCGCGACTTCGACGCCCACGATTCCACCTACGGCAACGCCGTCTCCCACTCCGGTTTTCGATCCAACCGCCACACCGACGCTCTCGCTGCCGACCTCCGCTTCCACCGCGTCGGCCACGCCTTCGTTTACGCCGACCCGAGTGCCGGACACTCCCACGCCAGAGCCGACGGCAACCGCCACGCAGAGCCCTACACCGGGCCCGGGCTTCCGCGTGCAGAGCAGCGTGCGCCAACTCCTGATTAGCGACGCCACCCCGGGCACGGTCCTCGCTGTGCGCAATGCCCATGGGGAGGTGCTGCAAACCGGCACGGTGGACGAGCAAGGAACTCTGATTTTCCGCAACCTGGAGAGGGGCAGTGGCTATGTGGTGTTCGCCGTCGACCCGCAGAGCAGCAGCGAGGAGACTAGAGAATCGGCCCCGACGGATGTGTGGGGATTCGAGGACGTGCCACCGAACGAGTTTTACACCTCGCAGCGGCTGGTGAACGGTTACCAGTACATCACCGTCCGCGATGGGACTAAGCTGGCAGTCAACGTTATCTTGCCCGGGCCGCCGGAAGAGGGACCTTACCCCACCTTGGTGGAGTACTCGGGCTACGACCCTGCAAACCCCGACTCCCCGCAACCCAGCACTTTGCTCGCGCAAATTCTCGGCTTCGCTGCCGTCGGTGTGAACATGCGCGGCACTGGCTGTTCGGGGGGCTCTTTTAACTTCTTCGAGCCGGCACAAGTGACCGATGGCTACGACGCAATCGAAATCATCGCGCAGCAGCCGTGGGTGAAATTCAACCGTGTGGGAATGGTGGGGATCTCCTACCCGGGAATTTCGCAGTTGTTCACCGCGCAAACGCGCCCGCCGCACTTGGCGGCGATCGCACCGCTGTCGGTGATTTCCGACATTGGTCGAGGCATCCTGTACCCAGGCGGGATTTTGAATAACGGCTTTGCCGTCGAGTGGGCCCGTGAGCGGCAGGAACAAGCGCGTCCGTTTGGACAAGCCTGGGCGGCGAAGCGCCGCGATCTGGGCGACCAGGTGTGCATTGAGAACCAGCGCTTCCGCGGACAAAACCCCGACCTCCTGCAAATGATCCGTGACAACCGATATTACAACCCAGCGGTTGCCGATCCGCTGAGCCCAACCACATTTGTCCACAATATCGACGTGCCCGTGTTCCTCGCTGGTGCTTGGCAAGATGAACAAACAGGCGGCTACTTCCCGACGATGATCCCTAATTTCGCCGGCACTGCCAAGGCACACTTCACCATAACCAACGGTGGCCACACCGACGCTCTCGGCCCAGCAATTTTTACCCGCTGGTACGAGTTCTTGTCGTTCTACGTTCGCCGGGAAATTCCGGTGCTGCCCCTCAACGCGAAGCTTGCGCTTACCGTGCTCGCTCAACAAGTGTTCGGGGTCAACCGCGTGTCGGTGGAACCCGACCGTTTTGTGGGGGAGCCGGACTTCGAAACTGCATTGGCGAAGTTCGAACGCGAGCCGCGCATCCGGATTCTGTTGGAGAACGGCGCGGGGAGCCCTCAGCCGGGAGCCCCGGTTCCCCGGGCAGAGCTCACCTTTGATGAGTGGCCGCCGCCCAACACGCAGCCAGTGATTTGGTACTTTGCCGAGGGTGGGCGGCTCGTGTCGGACGCACCGACAGCCGAGTCGGGCGCCGACTCCTACCTCTACGACAGCGCACAGGGTCAACTGACGACTTTCGATGGCAGCGATGGGGCCATCTGGACGGCGCTGCCGAACTGGAACTGGCGGCCCTACGCGCCCGGCACCGCAGTGGCGTATGAGACCGATCCCTTGGAACACACGATGGTCATGGTAGGCTCCGGCAGCGCAGATTTGTGGGTGCGCTCGACCGCCGAAGATACCGACCTCGAGGTGACGCTCAGCGAAGTTCGTCCGGACGGCAAGGAGGTTTACATTCAAAACGGCTGGGGGCGGGCAAGCTTTCGCGCTCTCGACTTGAATCACAGCACGCTGCTTCGCCCAGCGTACAGTGGAAGGCGCGAGGATGTGCAGCCGCTGCCGCCAGGCGAGTTCTCGCTCGTGCGGATTGAAATCTTCCCGTTCGCCCACGTGTTCCGCGCTGGCTCGCGCGTGCGCATTGTGGTCGATAGCCCGGGCAACTCGCGGCCGCGCTGGAAATTCGAAACGCTGCAGTTCGACGAGCCTGTCACTAACTTTATTGGCCGTCATGCCGCCGCGCCGTCGCGCGTGGTTCTCCCCTGGATTCCTGATGTTACGGGCATTCCACCCACCTTGCCCCCGTGCCCTTCGCTTCGGCTGCAGTACTGCCGCGACTACCAACCGGTGGTGAACACGGCGGCAGAATGAAGTGCGGAAAATATTTTCAGCGGTGCCTTGTGCAGGCTGCGGTTTCCGGGTAAGAAGGGGGGTAGTTACACCGGAATGGTTGTTTACATTCCGTCGGGCAGAAGCCAAGCCTTTTAGGACATGCAGCACCTCCGGTTAACGAGTTTCGAAGAAAGGAGGGAAGGCGCATGGCAGTAGGAACTGTAAAATGGTTCAATCCTGAGAAGGGCTTTGGCTTTATTCGGCAGGAAAACGGCGAAGATGTGTTCGTGCACTACTCGTCGATCCAGGGCCAAGGTTTCAAAAGCCTCGAAGAGGGCCAACGGGTGAGCTTCGATGTCACTCCAGGCCGCAAAGGCCCCCAGGCAACTAACGTGCAAAAGCTCTAGTTCGGCTTGGCACCTGACCATCGGCCCGGTGTTCCTCGTCGTTCATGAGGCACCGGGCCGATGCTTTTTGTGGGCACACTCCTCGGATTGCTTCATTGCCAAGAACACGGAAGGATAACTCCATGGCCACCTTTGCGCTGATCACCGATCCGCACGTCACGGTTCCCAACCCGCAAACCGGTTGGATGTTGCGCGAACCGGTGCCCCATGAGCCCACGATGTACCTGCACAGCGTGGAGTTGCTCGAGCAAGCGATTGCCGAGATTAACGCCATGCCGGAGATCGACTTTGTGTTGTGCGCGGGTGATCTCACAAAGGATTCCGAGCCTTACAACCACGATGCCGTGCGCGATTTGCTGTCACGCTTTCGCAAGCCGGTGTACTGCGTGCCAGGCAACCATGACCAGCCGCGCCCTCCGCATCTGAGGCCAACGGCGCTCCTGGATCCGGACGTGCGCCCTCTCACGACCGAAGAACTCCCACCTTTGTACTGCGATTTCGGATTTCAGCGCGGCGACGTCCTCGCGTTTAGCTGTGACCCAACGCCGGATGTCCATCTCGTTGCCCTGTGCTCGGCCAAGCCGAACGATGATGCTGGCTACATTCCGGAACGCACCCTGGCCTGGCTGGAAGACGACTTGGCCCGCCAGCGTGATCCTGCGCGGCAGGTGATCGTGCTGTTGCATCACAGCATTATCGAACATGTCCCTAACGAACGTGTGGATCCCACGTTCTCTTGGTTTCACGTGGAAAACTCGGACGCCCTGAAGGCGATTCTGCGCCGCCATGGCGTGCGCATCACTCTGTCGGGTCATCTCCACATCCAGGACATCAAGGAAGAAGCGGGCCTGTACAACATCGTCACTGCCTCCCTTGCCGGCTACCCGCACGCGTATCGGGTGTTTTCGCTCGAAGATGGCGCGCTCCACATCCGTAGCCGCAGGTTGGCCTCGATTCCCTCGATCCCGAACTTGCAAGAGTACTCGCGGGCGTACACCAGCGAGACCTTCGTGCAAATCATCGCAGATTCGTTGCGGAAGGCACCGTTCCAACTGCCGGAAGAGCAAGCGATCGAAACCGCTCGCCGGTTGCGCGATTGGTGGCCGCGCTTAGCCGAAGGCGACGCGCGCTTTGCTTACACCGCCGAGGACCTGGGCAGTGCGGCGCTCGCAGCCTACGTCAACTCGTTTAGCGACGTCGATCCACCTGACAACGAGTGCGTGCTCCCCTTGTGAGCGTGGCCAGCGGTCGCCCACACATTGCCTCGGGGCAACCGTAACCCGGCAGATGACGTACGACGTCGCCTTGACCGCCGGAACGACCGCTCGTTAGCTACGCAGTGAAAAGATGCGCTGCGCTCAGCAGCCGTCGCCGCCCACACAGCGGCAGGTGCTGGCGGAACAGTCGAGCGTGGCCGAGCGGCGACTGGGCGGGCCCCACTGGATGCCCTCCGGACTGACGCTGCCTTGAGCGAGGGAGTAGCTCACGCTCACGCGGCTCCGCTCGCGCCGGTCGAGCACCACGAGCTCTTCACAGCGCGCCCGCTGGCCCGCGCTACGCGCCAACGAGCGGTTGAGATTCTCGCAGGTTTCGCGCAGCCACATCTGGATGCTGGCCGCTAAGTCGGCCGGCATTGGCCCTTGTGGTAGCGCAAGGGTACGCTCGTGCTCGCGAGATGGAGGCTTGGCCGCTGGCGGTGGAGGCACGGCGGCCACGGCCGGTGCCGGTGGTGCGGGGGGTGGGACCGCCACGGCCGGACGGGTTGGCTCGATCCGCGGAGTTGGCTCCTGGGCGACACGTGGCGGCGGTGAGGGCTCGGCTTCGATCGCCGCGGCGCGCGGTGGCGGGGCGGCGGCTTCTCCCGCCCGTGCGACTTCTTCGAAGGCCTCGTCGAACGCGACTTTGGCTTGCTCGTAGGCGGTCTTGCGCTGTAGCCAGTCGCGCTCCCGTTGTTCGCCCTTTTGCCACAGTTCCTCTGCGCGGCTGTACGTTGCCGCGGCGGTCGCTTCGGCATCCGCCTGTCGAGCTCGCCGCCGAGCATTCGCTGCCATTTGGCGCACGCGCGCTAACTCCCGCTCCGCCCCGCTCTCGGCCTGACGGAAACGTTGCGTGGCTTCCTCGGCCAAGGTGACCGCCTGGCTCGGGTCTTCTTCCACGGCTCGGCGGGCGGCGTCGAGAAATTCCTTGCCGCGGTTCAAAGTGTTGGCAAGCGCGGGGAATGCCTGGCCGGCCTTTTCGGCGGAGCGCAGCGCCAACTCGGCGCGAGCCACCGCGTCGGCGCCACGCTGGCGGGCGGCCATTTGCTTTCCGGCACGCTCCAGCGCGACCGCAGTTTCGTGCCGCAACTCGGCAACTTTCGCTTCCGCGGAACGAAGGTCGTTCGGCGACGGGTCGGCACTGCCAAGGATGCGCGCCACCTCGTCGCGAAGTGCCCGGAGCCGGTCCTCGTCCTCTGGGCGCAGGTTTGTGGCAGCCCCGTCGGTTTCTTCTCGCAACTGCGTGCGAATGGTGTCGATCCAACGCTCGCGCCGGTTCTTCAAAGCGGCTAGGTAGAACTCTTTGGCCTCGGCCAGACTGCGGAGCGCGTCGCTGACCCGCTGCGCTTCCCAGAGGTGTTCCGCTCGTGCCTTGGCATCGTTCGCGCGAGCAAACGCCGCCTCGCCCGTAGCATCAAACGCCGTCGCAAGCTGCGCCGCGTTGGCCACTGCTTCCAAGTGCTTTGCCCAAGCTTGATCGCGGGCACGACGATACAGGTCGATCTTGGCCGCACTGCTGGCGTTCTCGGCCGCCAGCCAGATCTCGGGTACGAGTGCCGGCGCGGCCAGTTCCAAGGCCTCCTCGCGAACGTGCGCTGCGTCGGCGGACAGGGTGCTCGAGTGCGGCGGAAGCAGGAGGAAGATTGCCAAAGTAAAGAGGGCGGCACCGGCCGCGAGCGCGAGCGCTACAGGCCAGCGGCGCAGGCGGCTATTCCGGGGCGAGTTTGTCGTCCGTGCGGCTCTGCGCTTTCCCGTGGAAGTCGCGGTGGAGACCGCACGCAACGCGTCGGCAAGAGCGAGCGGGGATTCGAAACGATTCTCGGGTGCCAACCGGGTTGCTCGCTCGATCACACGGCGAAGTTCCAACGGGACCCCTGGTGCTGAGAGGCCGAGGTCATTGTCCGGTAAATACGACGGGGCTTGCTGCTCGTGACCGCTACCCTCGACGGCTTGCACACGGAACGGATATACCCGGTTGCCGGCCAACGCCTCGAAGAGGACAACTCCGAGAGAAAACACATCGGCACGCGCGTCGGGCACTTGGCCCCTCTGGCGGTGATGGGTTTCCGGCGCCCGGTACGGTAACGGCGCGCCGACCACAGGCAAAGCGAGCACGTAATCCTGGCCGCCGCCAGTGAGCACGATCGACTCCGGACAAACGGCCCCATGCGGGCACACGCCGCGCTTGTGGAAGCTGTCCAACTGCGTGGCGATTTGTGCACCAAGCCGGATCACCTCTTCCCAGCCAAGCACGCCATTCTCGACTAAGACCCGCCGGAGGCTTTGCTCCTGTCCGCCTTCTCCCCATCCTTCGGTTGACCAGTCCGCGGAGGTAGCATCTGGATGCGGTTTGCTCGGCTCGGTGTAATCCATCGGCGCTCGGGGCATGGGTGAACCATCCAACCTAGCGGAGTTCGTACCAGCACAGAGACTACACAAAATTTGTCTGCTCGCTCCGTTTATCGGACGGAAAACCGTCATTCAGCGAAGCAGGTGCGAAGGAGAGTGACACCCGCAGGCCGACCGACAGCGCTAACGTTGCCCTGGAGCCGCCGCGAATCGTGGGCAAATGCCGCGGCGGACCGTATGGGCGACCGCATGCGTCGCCCGGGGGCAGGAGGTAATGAATGCATCAGCGAGCGGCGAGTAGCAAATAGCGAGTGGCGGGAAATGGCCAATGGTGAACAGCGAATGGCGCAGGGGGAACACGTGGATTGACGATGGTGTTGCTACCGGGGCCCCGCCCGTTGCCATCTTGCCACGCGGCACCAACGCGATCGTAGGCGCGACCTATGCGTTGCCCCTACGATTCGCTGCGGGCGGGCACCGCCGCCTGCGGGTGCCACCGTTCCTCCTCCTCGAAATTCCGAGGCTTTCACCAGCGCACGGATTCTGACAAACAGCAGACATCCATGACTCTGCTTCTGATGCTGATTGCCACGGCGTGGGCGCTTTACGCAGTGTTCGGCTGGCGCTGGCGCATCGAACCGCAGCTCGAACGGGTGCTTGCGCCCGGGAACTGGGGACGGGTCGTGGCGGTAGTGCCGGCACGCAACGAGGCCGGCGAACTTCCTGCCACGCTGCCACTGCTCTTGCGGCAGAGCTACGCCGACTTCACCGTTGTGCTCGTCGATGATCATTCCACCGACGACACCGCTGCGGTCGCAACGCGCTTGGCGGCGGACTATGGCGCAAGCGACCGCTTCCGTTTGCTACAGCCCCCGCCACTGCCGTCCGGTTGGATGGGGAAGGTATGGGCTCAACGGGCCGGGTATGAAGAGGCGCAGCGCTTGGGTGCAGAGTGGGTGTGGTTTACCGATGCGGACATCCGCCACGAACCCGACGTGCTCGAACGGCTGCTCGCTACCGCGCACCGCCACAAGCGCAACTTTGTTTCGGTGATGGCACGCCTGCGCACGGACACCTGGGCGGAGAAACTCCTCATCCCAGCGTTCACCTACTTCTTTGCCATGCTGTACTCCTTTCACCGCATTGGTAACGATGGCGTGCGCGACGCCGGTGCCGCCGGCGGTTGCATGCTGGTCCGTCGCGAGTTGCTCGAGCGCGCCGGTGGAATCGAAGCGATTCGCGATGCGGTGATCGACGATGTTGCCTTGGCCCGCGTGTGCAAGCGCGCCGGCGGGCACCTTTGGCTCGGCTATCACCGCGGCGTGCAGTCGACCCGCAACTACGGCTCGGTTCGAGCAGTTGCCGACATGGTGGCGCGCAGCGCCTACACGCAACTCGGCTACAACCCATGGCTGCTCGTGCTCTGCGTGGTCGGGCTGTTCTTAGTGTTCGTGTGGCCAGCCTGGGCGCTCCTTTTCTCCGGCCCCCCAGCTCGCTGGTGGGGTGCACTCGCATACATCGCCATGGTGCGAACCTATCTCCCTGCGGTGCGCTATCTCGATTGCCGCGCCCCTTGGGCTTTGGCTTTGCCACTCTCCGCGGCGCTGTATCTCTGGATGACGGTTCTCTCCGCCTGGCGTTACTATCGCGGCACCCGTACCCGCTGGAAGGGACGTGAATACCGCGCCGCTTAAGCCGGGGCCCAGCCCCACCCGGCAATTGACTCAAGGACGGCGCACCTTTTAATAACGCCTGTTTCCACTTGTGATTCCGAGTCGAGGAGTGCCGCATGAATTTTGATTTTTCCGAAGAACAGAAATTGCTCCGCGAGAACGTCCGCGCGTTCCTCGCGAAAGAGGCGCCGCTGACGCTCTGCCGGCAGGTGCTGGAGACCGATAGTTCTTACTCGACGAACCTGTGGCAGGCGGTCGCTCAGCAAGGCTGGCTGGGCACGGCGATTCCGGAAGTTTACGGCGGTGCGGGTTTCGGTCGCCTCGAGCTGGCCGTCATCGCCGAGGAGCTCGGGCGAGTGCTCGCGCCGATTCCGTTCGGCCCCTCCGTGTATCTCGCTGCGGAAGCGCTTCTGGTTGCAGGAACAGAGGAGCAAAAACAGCAGTACTTGCCGCGCTTGAGCCGCGGGGAGGCGATCGCTACCCTGGCGCACTTCGATGCTGCGGGAGATGCCGGTGAGCGGTCGGTGAAAACTGCCGTGCGGGCCGGCAAGCTCTCGGGCAGCAAAACAGCAGTGCCCGATGGGGACGTTGCCGACTTTGCTCTCGTAACCGCAAAAAGCGGGCGCGATGTCGGCCTGGCGATCGTCGACTTACACAGCAGCGGCGTGCGGCGCCAGCACGTACAATCCATCGACCCGAGTCGCTCAGTGGCCACCCTCGAGTTCGAGCGTGCCCCGATGGAATGGCTCGGCGGTCGGCCTTGCGGCTGGGAAACCATTGGGCATGTGTTCGACCGCGCTGCCGTGTTGTACGCGTTCGAGCAACTCGGGGGCGCGCAACGCGCGTTCGAGATTACCCGCGAATACACGCTCAACCGCTATGCGTTCGGGCGGCCCATTGCCTCGTTCCAAGCGCTCAAGCATCGCCTGGCCGATTGGTACGTGGAACTCGAGCTGACCCGTTCCAATTGTTACTACGGCGCGTGGGCCTTGAGTAACGAGGCACCGGAGCTTGCTGTGGCGGCTTGCGGAGCACGGGTGTCGGCCACTGCCACGTTCGAGCTGGCCAGCAAAGAAATGATCCAAATGCACGGCGGCATGGGTTTCACCTGGGAACACGATGCCCATTTGTTTTATCGCCGCGCGCGTTACCTGGCGGCGATCCTCGGCCCTGCGCCCGTGTGGCGCGAACGGTTGGTGAGTTGCTTGGAGGCACGAGAGCAAGCTTCTTAAACAACGCGGAGGAACTGCGATGGACTTTAACGATACCCCGGAAGAAGCGGCATTTCGCGCAGAAGCGCGTGCTTGGTTAGAGGCCAACGCCGAGCCCCTCGCGCCCGGCGAGCAGCCGGCAGGCTTGGAGGGGCGGTTCGACCCGGACATGGTGCGCAAAGCGCAAGAATGGCAGCGCAAAAAAGCCGACGCAGGCTGGGCGTGCATTACTTGGCCCAAGGAATACGGCGGCCGTGGCGCAACTCCGATCCAAGCGGTGATTTGGAGCCAAGAAGAGGCGCGCTTCAAAACCCCACCGAACATTTTCGCCATCGGGCAAGGCATGCTCGGCCCCACCATCATGGTGCATGGCACCGAGGAGCAAAAGCGCCGTTACCTCCCGCCCATGCTGCGCGGCGACGAAATTTGGTGTCAGTTGTTCAGTGAGCCGGCTGCGGGGTCGGATTTGGCCGGGCTGCGCACAACTGCGGTTCGCGACGGCGACGACTGGATCATCAATGGCCAGAAAATTTGGACGACTGGTGCGCAGTACTCCAAGTGGGGAATGATCGTCACCCGCACGGATCCTAACGCCGAGAAGCACCGGGGCATTACGTACTTCATCGTCGACATGCAGTCGCCGGGGATCGAGATTCGGCCCATCAAACAAATGAACGGCATGTCGAGCTTTAACGAAGTGTTTTTTACCGACGTTCGGGTGCCCGACAAAAACCGCGTTGGCGATGTGAACGATGGCTGGCGCTGCGCGTTGACGACGCTGATGAACGAGCGCCACGCCATCGGCGCTGGCGCCGGTGGTCCGGAATTTCGCGACTTGTTTCGCTTGGCCCGCACGGTTTTGTGGAACGGCAAGCCGGCAATCGCGGATGCTGGCGTGCGGCAACGGCTGGCCGATTTTTATGTGCGGGCGAAGGGCTTGCAGTACACTAGCTATCGAGTGCAAACCGCGTTGTCGCGCGGGCAAACGCCCGGACCGGAGAGCTCAATCGGCAAACTGGTGGGCGCGCCGCTGCGGCAAAATATGGCGGCGTTCGCGCTCGATCTCGAAGGTGCCGCGGCTGCGTTACTCGACCGGAGCGCTCCCGAGGATGCCGTTTGGCAACTCGCTTACCTGGGCTCGCCGGGGCTGCGGCTGGCAGGAGGAACCGACGAGATCTTGCGCAATATCATCGCCGAACGCGTGCTCGGCTTGCCGCCAGAAATTCGCGTCGACAAGGGCATTCCGTTCAAAGACGTGCCGACGGGCCCGCGGTCGTAGCCCGCAGGCGCACCGGCCAATCGACACGTTTTTTGCGCAAGCGAAGCAACGGGCTCGACGGCTCGTTGCTCCGCTGGCGTTCGTCCGCTGGCGCCGCCTCGCACGGCGCGCTCTAGGTGGTATGCCGTGAGCGCTGCTAATCGACGCGCCTTTGCCTTACTGTTCGCCTGCCTGCTCAGCGTGGGTATGGGGCAGTCCATGTTGTTTTCCATTTTGCCGCCAGCGGCGCGGGAGATCGGTATTACGCCGTTCCAAGTCTCCACGATCTTTGCCACCTCGGCTTTCTTGTGGGTGTTCGTCAGTCCTTGGTGGGGGCGCAAGAGCGATGTTACGGGACGGCGGAAAATCATTCTCATCGGGCTCCTCGGTTACGCTACCTCGATGGCTGCCCTCGCCACGGTCATTCGCATCGGTACCGAGCGCTGGCTGCCGGCCAGTGTGGTGTACCCGTTGCTCATTGCCTCCCGTTGCATCTTTGCCTTGGTCGGGTCGGGCACAGGCCCAGCTTCGCAAGCTTACATTGCCGACCGCACCTCGCGCAGCGAACGTACCGCTGGGGTGGCGCTCGTGAGCGCGGCCATGGGGCTCGGCGAAACCATCGGACCGGGCGTGGGGGCGGCGCTCGCATCGTTCGGTATCGTGGCGCCGTTGTACCTGGCTGCCGCGCTCGCTGTGGTGAGCGCCGCAACCATCTGGCACTTCCTCCCCGAAACCGAACTGCCGCGCGAGCAACGGCCGGAGCGACCTCCGCGCATGCGCGTGGGAGATCGGCGGGTGCTGCCGTTCTTGGGAGTCGTCACCGCGCTCCAAGCGGTGCGCGCAACAACCATCATTACCTTGGCGTTTTTCCTGCAAGATACGTTGCAACTCGATGCCCACGATACGGTGCGCTACTCGGGCACGGGTTTCGTGGTGTTGGCCATAGCAGGATTGTTTTCACAATTGGTGATCGTGCAGCGTTTCCGACCCGCTCCGCGAACGATGATTCGTGTCGGCACGTTGCTCATGCTGGCCGCTTTTCTCGCCTTCGTTTTCGGCTCCAACCTGCCGGTGTATTTCTTGGCTCTCGCTGCTCTCGGCTTGGGGATGGGGCTGGTTCGCCCCGGAGCCGCGGCCGCCGCCTCGCTCGCGGTGACTCCCGCCGAACAAGGTTCCGTCGCAGGTTTGCTAGGTGGCGTGTCGGTCATCGGCAATGTGTTCGGACCGATGCTCGGCACCGCACTTTACAGCTTGGATCGGCATGGCCCTCACTTGATGAATTCCGCAGTCATGGCGCTGATTTTGGTGCTCGTTTGGACGAATGCACGTATCCGCCGTGCGCATGCGTGAGCACGAGGACGGGTAGATGGAATCCATCGGCTTGTTTGCCAACCGCGAGTTTTTCGAAGCGTATGGGCAGCAGGTGCGCAGCCTCTGCGACGCCGCGGGGCGGGAGGTGCGGTTCGTTCTCCCTCCCAGCGAAGGCCAGCGGTTCGATGAGGCATCACTCCAGGCAATCACGGTGGCGACCTTCAACGGGTACTGGGAAGTCGATCCGCAGTTCACGCGCCGCTTTTTTGGCGTGGTCTCACGCGCTCCCCGCCTGCAGTGGTTTCATGTGCCCAACGCAGGCGTCGACCACCCGGCCTTTGCCGCGATTTTGCAGCGCGGGGTGGTGATCACCACTTCCGCTGGTGCGAATGCTGCCCCGGTGGCCCACTCGGTGATGGCGGCAGTGCTGAGCTTCGCCCGCGGTTTGCCACAGTGGCTGGCGGCGCAGCGAAGCAAGCGTTGGCAGCGCCTCGGCGAGCAGCGCGCCGATTTGAACGGGCAAACGATGGTGATTGTCGGCCTCGGCGCCATTGGCCGCGAAGTGGCGCGCTTGGCAAAGGCCTTTGGCCTCCGAGTGATTGCGGTGCGGACCCAGGCGATAGCCGTGCCGGGTGCCGACGAAGTCATCGCCCTCGCTGACATCGATCGCGTGCTCCCGCGGGCGGATTGGCTGGTGCTCACCTGCCCGCTGACAGAACAGACCCGCGGCCTCATCGATGCCGCGCGGCTTGAGCGGCTGCCCCCGCACGCCCATCTTGTGAACGTGAGCCGGGGCGCAGTGGTCGACGAACCCGCGTTGATCGAGGCACTCCGCGCGCAACGCTTGGCCGGTGCATATCTCGATGTGTTTGCCGAGGAGCCGTTGCCGGAAACCTCGCCGCTCTGGGAGTTGCCGAACGTGCTCTTATCTCCGCACGATGCTGCCGGTGCACGGGGCAACCGCCAGCGCGTGAGCGAGCTTTTCCTCGACAACTTGCGCCGCTGGTTGGCCGGGGAAGAGCTACGCAACCGGGTGCGGGCAGGCGAGGTCGTTTAAGTTTCGTGCGTGCTTGCCGCGGCATGCGCCAAGATTTCCAGCGCTTGCGCATGCACGCGCGGGTCGCCCGCAGCAATCACTTGTCCACCGCCGCTACAGTCGCCCCCGCGCCAGTTGGTCATCACACCGCCTGCACGTTCGATAATCGGGATGAGCGCTTGCACGTCGTAGGGTTGCAGTCCCGACTCCACGACCAAGTCGATGCAGCCGAGGGCCACCATGCAGTATGCGTAGCAATCGCCGCTAAAGCGCGTGAGCTGCACGCGGCTCTGCAACTCGTCGAACGCGGCACGCTCTTTGGGCTGGAATATGCGCGGGTCGGTGCACTGCAACCTCGCCTCGCCGAGCGATGTGCAGGCGCGCACGCGTAGCGGTGTGGTATGGCCCCGATGTAGGAACCAGGCACCTAGCGCACTGCCGACAAAGCGCTCGCCGGTAAACGGTTGGTCCATCACCCCCAGCACCGGTGCCGTGCCATCGTTGAGTGCGATCAACGTGCCCCACAGTGGGATGCCGGTGAGAAATGCGCGGGTGCCATCGATCGGGTCCAGCACCCAAGTCAGCGCACCGCTGCCCGCGTGTCGGCCTTGCTCTTCACCGAAAATCCCGTGCTCCGGGTAACGCTGGCGGATAAGCTGGCGCATGGCTTCTTCGGCGGCGTGATCCGCCGCGGTGACCGGATCGAACCCACCCGTCGCCGATTTGTTCCGCTCCGCGGGAGCCTGGCGGAAGAACGGCAAAATGGCCGCGCCGGCAACGTCCGCCAAGCGGTGCGCAAAGGCTAAAAACTCCTGGAGCTCCTCTGTCGATAACGCCATGGGGTCGCCTGCAAGCCGGGGGCGTGTTTACCAGCTCGCAAGGGAAAGGCAACGCGACGCTCGTTGCCTATTCGGTCCCCACTGGTTGTTTCGGACACTCCACATGTACGTTTACATTCTCCCGACCGTGCACCGCTGCGTTCCCGGTTTCCTACCTTGGGTGTCCGATTGGCCTTGCAAGACCAACGAACAAAGTTCGCTGTGGGATATCGTCAAAAAACGCACAGATAAGTGCCCGCTCGGCAAAGCCCTGTGCCCGGCAGCAAGAGCATGGCCGTTGATTCTCCCAGGGGCTCAGTAAGGGGTGCGATGGTGCTGCCAACCAATGGGAACGTGGCCGAGCGGGTAGGTGGCCAGCGGCTGCGCTGCGCAACCAGGTGCATGGCGGATTTGAGGGTTCAGCAGCTCGGAGGAGGTCGTGCCGCGGGGCGAACTCGGTGGGGGGTTGGTCCGCTTGGCGTTGCCGGCTCCATGGAAGCGAGCACGGGAGGGGGGCGGTGTGGATGCAGGCTTGCTGCCGGGAGAGGCCGTTTATCGGCCTTTGCTTCAACCCGGAATGGGCGCCGAGGCCCGAGGGGCGAAGCAAAAGCAAGGGGAGGTGCGATGTAATGAACGGAGTACGGGAAAGGCACCTGTTCGAGGTGGGCTCCCAAAGGCGCCGAGCAAGGCTGTGGGCTTGCCGGCGGTAGTGCGCAGGTCTGTTGCAGGAGTGCTGGCTGCCGCCGCCTGTATCGGCTGGCATGTTCCTCGCGCCTGGGGCAGTTGCGACCTGGTGTTTGAGGAGATTAGTGCCGCATGGCTGCACACTTGCGCGCGGCGCAGTAACGGTAGGGTGCTGTGCTGGGGCAGGAATACTGAGGGTCAAAGGACGCCGCCTGAAGGAGAAACGTTCGCGGAAGTGAGCGCAGGTGGCTGGCACACCTGTGGGCTTAAGGCCGACGGCAGCGTGCTGTGTTGGGGGAATTCCCCACAGCCCACTTGCCCCGAGTGTGGGAACGGCGTCGTGGAGCCCGGCGAGCGATGCGAGCTTGAGCCTGGGCAACACCCAGTATGTGGCTGTGATCCACAAACCTGCACCTACCCAGTGGCCGCCTGCGATGACGGTAACACCTGCACCGCCGGCGATGCCTGCGAAAATGGCGTGTGCGTCGGTTGAGCCCCGCCAAGCTGCGACGACGGGAATGTGTGCACCACGGATAGCTGCGATTCGGGGTCTGGCTGCCGGCACACTCCTGCGGCGTAAGGCACCGCCTGCGACCTCGACGAAAACGTGTGCACCGTTGATCAGTGCGACGGCAGCGGATCGTGCGTGTTTCAGGGAAACGCCCCGCAAGGTACCTCCTGTGACGACGGCCTGTTCTGCAACGGCAGCGACACCTGCGACGGCCTTGGTGTCTGCGAGCACAGCGGCGACCCGTGCACTGGCGGCACGGAGTGCAAACAAACCTGCAGCGAAGCTTTAGACA
>JAOAHD010000025.1 GCA_026415395.1 Candidatus Binatia bacterium
TTTTGCAACGCGCCGTACACGAACTTTTGTAGCTTTGCGCCCTCGCCCTGGATACGCTTTTGGCACTTGTCGATGGCGGCATGGCTCGTGCCTGCGGCGAGCAGCAGGGCTCCAACGACCGCTGTCACCGTGATTCTCCTCATCGAGTACCCTCCCTCGTTGAATAATTTTGCCGCGCTGCTCGCACCTCGAGCGCGGCGCCGTTGCGACCACTGGTTCTTCCTGCGAGCGGCGCCCACCATACGAAGACTCAGGCTCGTTTGTCAATACTGAATGTTTACCGTGGGTGCTTTGCCGTGATTCCGCGGTGCACGTACGCTCCGGAGTCGGGTTAAAACTGCCCATCAACGGTGCGGTGGTAGCGGAGCCAACGCTTCCACCTCTCGAGCTTGCACCCAGCCGCGCCGGCCATCGCAGCGTTGTGCGAGCAGCCAATCTCCGCGTCGTTCGCGAATCTTCACCGCCGCTCCGGCAGGTAAGCGGAAGTATTCGGTCGCTTGGGGTTCCGGGGCAAATCGTGCCACCGCCGGCATTAATGTGATTCCCGTTCGACTCCACGGGCGAGCCACGTCCGCCCACAGGGCGTTCGTTGCTGCCGCAAGCGCCATGAATGTGGCCGCAACCGCGAGTTGCTGCCAGCGCTTGCGCCAGGTTGGGTGGAGGAAGGCTACCGTCCACAAACCCAACGCGAGCAGGTAAACGAACGAAGCGGTCTGCCACAGGCTGGCGCGCGACACGCGCGGCGCCAGTGGAAACATCGCTCGCTCCCACCACGGCGCCGCACACGCAGGGGCGCGCGCCTCGCTGCGGGCAAACTCGAGATTGGCCAGGATGTCGGCATCGCGCGGGGCGAGCGCGTGGGCGCGCTCGTAGTTGAGAATGGCTTTGCCGAGGTTGCCGAGCTTGTAGTACGCGTTGCCGAGGTTGAAGAACAGGTTTGCTGAGCCCACTCCTTGGTCCACCACCTTCTCATAGGCAGCAATGGCAGCAGCGTAGTCTTGCGCCGCATACGCGCTGTTCCCCTGGTGAAACCAGGCGTCGGGCACGGCCGCCGACGCCTGGCGCGCCACGCTGCACAGGAGCCAAGCGAGCAGCCAAAAGCGCCAGCGCCAAGCGCGCTGGCTTTTGCCGTCGCTTTCTTCAAGCACGCGCTGAAACAGTTGCCAGTGCTCCTCCACCGCGGCGGCTGAAACTTGCTGACCGAAACGCACCTCTTCGCACGCTTCCAGAAGGCGGGCGACATCGGCACGGAGGGGCGGGTCAATCGGGAGCTCCGGAACAGTTGCCGCGTCGAGCCGGCCCGGGGGTAAGGCAAAGCGCTGCCGCAAGTATTCCCGCAAACCGGTGGCGATGACGTCATAAAACCGCTGCGGGTCGCCGGCAGAGCGCGCGGCCGTACACTCGGCAAGCACGCGTGCAGCCACTTTCCGGGCTGCGGTGCGCTGCTGGAAAAGGGCATCGGCCGCTTGTTGGCGCCGGCGGCGATCGAAGAGGTAGGCGGCCACGGGCACAACGAGAAGCCCGCCGTGCACGGCAACGAGCGCGGGCGCACTGCGCTCATGCAAGCGCACCCACCGCCCCGGTTCTTCCTTGATGTACACAATGTCGCGCCCGAGCGTCTCGCTCGGAGCCGTGGGTGTCGCAGGAGCAGCCAGCGCTGGCGGGCTTTCGGCGCGCGGGCGCACGGTAACTTCGATCGGGCGGCTGCGCTCCGTGTGGTAACGGCCCGCTTCGGGGTCGAAGTAGCTGAACTCGATGGGTGGCAGGCTGCTGACTCGCTCGGTGGGAATCGCCACCTGCTCGAAAACGAACTCGCCCGCTTCCGCGTTCACCGCATGCGGCTCGTACACCCGCCAGGCGGGCGACTCGCGCAGCGCGGGCGGGGACACACCGTCGAGATTGCCTTGCCCGCGGAGAACGATCCGGAGCGTGATCGGATCGCCCACGGTCAGTTCGGTCGGGCTTGCCTGCACAGCCAGCGAAAAGCGCCCCACGGCACCGCTGAACGTAGCGGGTTTGCCTTCTTCCGGAAGCGGCAGCACTTCGAGCGTCACGGGTTCGCTTTCCAAACTCACGGGGCGCCGCTGCGAGAAAAAGGGATCGTCAAAAAACCCACCGCGACGCCGCTCGTACACGTTGAGGCGGGTGGTTGCCGGACCGAGCACCAGAGTGCCGGTGCGCAGGGGCGTGAGAGAAGAGGCAAAGCGCACCACGGTGTAGGTAACCCCGTCGATCTCCTCTTGCGTTTGTGTGGGCTCTTGGAAGCGATCGAGAGCACACCCGTCCGCGGGCAAGCTCGGGTATTGCAAGTCGCCAGCCCGTACCGCCCCGACATACAACGCCACCTCCACGGGCACTTTTTCGCGCAGGTACAAGCGGGTGCGGGGAACGCGGACGACCAGGCGCAAGGCGCCCCCGTACGGGCTTGTGGCCTGCCCGCGGCCGGCCACGTGCAGGGTGACCGCTTGCGCCTCGTACCGCTGGCCGCCGTGCAGCACGGTGAACGGACCGAGGCGGTAGGTGCCCGGTTTTTCCGCCGTGACGCTGTAGCGGTGCTGCACCGACGCCTGCATCCGGCCGTTGATGATGGTCACCTGCGTGGCCGGGCCGATGTATTCGACACGCACGCCCTCCGTGGCTGCGATCGTTGGAGCAGGCGCATCTTGCGCCCCGGCGATTTCGATGCTGAGCAGGGCGGCCTCGCCCGCCTGCACGGTGGGCGGCTGCAACGTGGCGCGCACCTCGATGGCCGCGATCGCCGGTTGGGGTGCGGTGGTCGTCAGCAGCGCACCGAGCACGATGCAGGCAAAGGCCTTGGCGCCGTCTCGGCCTTTCCGCACTGATCCCCTCGCGTAAAGCACGAGTGCCTCCATCACCAGTCTTGCGCCGGCTCTGCCACCACGCCGTGCTGTTGCTGCCGCCAGAATTCCATCGGCGACAGTTCCTCTTGACGCGCCGTATCGATGAGCGCGCGAGCCTCACGCCGATCGCGTGCTTCCTCGCTACTGGAAGCCACGGCCTCCCCCGTGCCGGCTCCCCCCTGCGGTTCGCCAGTGCTTTCCTCCTCGCTGGTCTCTGCACCGCTCGGCGCTTGTGCTTGTTCTTCTTGGCTCGCTCGCGGCTCGCTCGGCGCATTTTGCCCCCCGGCTTGCTGCTCGGAGTGTTCTTGTTGGTCCTGTGCTTGCTGTTGCTGGCCGCTGCTGTCGGAGGGCGCCGGTGGGGTTTGTTCCGCTGCTTGCTCCTGGTTCGCGGGCGTCGGCGGCGGCTGCTGCTCGCCCGCAGGCGGTGTGGGCTGCTGCTTGGCCGTTTCCTCCAGGCGTTTGCGGAGTTCTTCCATTTTTCGCTGCGTGTATTCGTAGTTGAACTTGGCGTCCTCGTCGTTGGGGGCGCGGCTCAGCGCGCGCCGGTACTCGACGAGCGCTTCGGCGTACTTGGCTAGAGCTTCTTGGGGGCGATCCTGCTCTTGCCCTTGTGCGATGCGGAAGAGCGCGTTCGCGCTGTTGTAAATCGCGCGGGCGGCCAACTCCGGGTCGGCTTTGTCCGCCCGCACCCGCCGGTATGCTTGCACTGCGGCTTCGTACTGTTTGGCACGGTAGTGGGCGTTGCCGAGGTTGTACGCAATCAGCGGCGAGTCCGGCTCGTCGGCGAGTGCCTGGCCGAGTTTGTCCACCGCAGCTTCGGCTTTCCCTTCGCCGAGCAACCGTTCCGCAGCCCGCAGGTTGTCGTTTGCCGGGGCGAGCCACGAGCTGCCGAGGAAGAGCAAGGGCAACACTGCGAGGACGCTCACCGCTGACCTCCTCTTGTTTGCCGCGCGGCGCGGCGGACGAGCCAGTAGGGTTCGAAGACGAGCAACAGGACCGCAGGTGCAAGCAGCCACCAGAAGCGATGCTCCATCCGCTTTTCGAGCGTGCTCTTGCGCTCGCGCTTGTCGAGCTTGGCTAAGTGTTCCTCGTACAGTGTTTCCAAGCCGAGTTGGCTCGTGCTGCCGCGCAGGAACGCACCGCCAGTTTTCTCCGCAATTTTTTGCAGGGTGACCTCATCGAGGCGCGACTTCACCACCTGCCCGCGACGATCTTTGAGGAAGCCTCCCTGTCCCTTCTCGCTCGTAGGGATGAGTTCGCCCTCCGGGGAGCCGACGCCCACGGTGTAAATTCTCACCCCGCTTTGGGCAGCGAGCTCAATCGCCTCGTCTACCCCGCCTTCATGGTCTTCCCCGTCGGTCAGCAACACCACCGCGCGGTACGTGCCTTCGTGACCCTCGAAGGCCTGCAGGGCCGTGCGGATGGCAGCCGCTAGCGATGTGCCGCCGCGCGGAACGATGCCGACGTCGGTGGCCCGCAGCGTTTCCAAGAAAGCATTGTAGTCCAGGGTGAGCGGGCACTGAGTGAAGGCGGTGCCCGCGAAGGCCACCAACGCCACACGATCGCCGCGGAGCTTTTTGACCAAGTCCTGGATTTCCAGTTTGGCGCGCAGCAAGCGGCTCGGCTTGACGTCTTGCGCCAGCATGCTGCGCGAAGTGTCGAGGGCAATCACCAGGTCGATCCCTTGCCCCCGCACCTCTTGCCAACGAAAGCCCCACTGCGGGCCAGCAGCCGCAGCAGTGAGCAGCACGACCGTGAGCGCGGGCACTGCCCACGACCAGCCCTCGGGCTCGAGCCGTGCCGAGGGGGCGAACTTGTGCCAGAGGTGCAGCGCCGCAAACCGCTCGTAGGCGCGGCGGCGCCGTCGCTCCGCAAGGGCGAGCAGCACCACGAGCAGTGGCACGAGGGCAAGGAGCACCAACAGCGTTGGTTTGTACCAGGGAATCGTCACGGCACCACCCGAAGCCAAGTGTGGCGAAGGACGAGCTCGCTGACGTACAACAACAGGCCAGCGAGAATAAACCACGGATAGGCGTCTTCGTACGCGTGGTAGCGCGGGGCGGTAAACTCGGTGCGCTCCATGCGGTCGATCTCGTTGTACACTTGCCGCAAGCTCGCAGTGTCGGTGGCGCGGAAGTACCGACCGCCGGTGAGCTCGGCGACTTCTTGTAGCGTGGCTTCGTCGACATCCACCGGCATGGGCCGGTACACCCGATTCCCGAACACATCGCGGGCGGGAAACGGGGCCAGTCCGCGGGTGCCCGCGCCGATGGTGTACACACGAATACCGAGGGTGGCGGCAGCTTCCGCGGCTGTTTTCGGCGACACCTTTCCAGCATTGTTTTGCCCGTCGGTGAGCAGCACGATGACTTTACTTTTGGCGTCCGAAGCCTCCAGGCGCCCAGCGGCGGTCGCCAGCGCCGATCCGATGGCCGTGCCATCTTCGATCATCCCGATTTGCACGCGCTCCAGGTTGCGCAGTAGCCAGCCGTGATCGAGCGTGAGCGGGCACTGCGTGTACGGCCGACCCGCAAACACCACCAGGCCAATGCGATCGTTGCGCCGGCGCGCCACGAACTCGCGCACAACGTCTTTGACCACTTCGAGGCGGTTGGCGCGCTCCCCGGAAGGCTTGGTGAAATCCTCCGCCAACATGCTGCCGGAGATATCGACGGCCAAGACAATATCGATACCTTCGCCGCGGTACTCGCTTTCCGCCGTGCCGTACTGCGGGCGGCTGGCGGCCACCACGAGCGCGGCGAGGCAGAGGGTGCGGAGGGCGTTCGGCAGCCATTGCCAGCGGACGCGTCCGAGGGGAGCGCTGGGCAGGTGCGGAAAAAAGGGCAGAGGAGCCGCCTCGTTCGTCGTGGGACGGTTCCACCACCAGAGGAGCAAGGGCAGAAATGCGAGCAGCAGCAGTACCCACGGATACTCAAGCTGCACGGCGTTCCTCCTCCGCAGTTGTAGTCAGTTTGGTTTCGTCGACGAAGCGGCGGGCGCTGCGGTAGGCAGCCTCGGCATCGGCGAAGCTCGGCACCGCGCGCGCAAACTTCACCAAATCGGCTTGCACGAGGAAGTCGGCAAGCAACTCGCGCTGCGCGGCCGTGAGGCGGCTGTCGGTGCGGGCGGCAGCGAGAAATTCTTCCGTGGTCATTTCCGGAGCGCGGAGATGGAAGCGCTCCTCCAAGTACTTCCGCACGATGCTGCTGAGTTCAACGTAGTAAGGCTCCCAGCGCCCTTCTTGGAGATCGTGCCGCGCCCACAAGCGATCGAGCGCGCGCAGGGCGATCTCGTGCGGCGGAGGCGGTGGGACTACGTAGGCCTTCTTGGGGCGATTGAAGAGAAACCACAGAGCCGCGGCGAGTGCGAGCAAGCCTGCGAGCGAGGCGGCTCCGAAGTACAACGGACGGTAGTCTCTCGGTGCCGAGACCAGCGGCTTGATGTCGCGGATGTCGGTGGCCCCTTCGTTCTTCGGAAGCACACTGCGGACTTCGACAGTGACCTCGTTGCCTTGCACCGCGTGTTTCCCTTCTCCCTGTTGCACCTGCACGGTGGGCGCGGGCAGCACGTAGCGGCCAGTGTCGAAGGTGGTGAGTGTGTACCAGTGAGCGGTGCGCACGCGGCCGTTGTGGCTGCGGGGCGGTTCCGAGCCGAAGTCGACAATTTCGAACACCCCTATGCGCTCCGCGAGCACGGGCACGCTGAGCTTGGTTCCTTCCGGCGCCTCCACCTCGATCGTGTAGCGCAGGCGGTCGCCAATGGTGACGTGTGCAGGCTCGGCGTGGGCGCGCACGAGTACCAAGGGAGTGTCCGGTGAAGCCGCGGCTTCCGGGGTTGCCGTGGTTTGCAACGGAGGGGGCGACTCCTGGCTGGCAGCGGGCTGGGGTGCGGCGGCAGCGAGCAAGAGGCAGAGCAGAACTGGTAACGGGATGCGGATACGGGCAGCTGTCATCGGCGTTTCTCCCGCGTGCGGAAAAAGCGCACCAGCGCAGGCGCGTAGGGTTCGTCGGTGCGGACGACAACAGTATCCACATCGCAGGCGCGCAGACGGCGCAAGCGCTCCTCGGCAAACGCGCGGGCCTGCTCGGTAAAGCGGCGGCGCACTTGCGGGTGGGAGCTATCGACGAGCAGAGTGCGCCCGGTTTCCGGATCGGTGAGCCGGAGCAACCCGAGCGGGGGCAATTCGAAATCGCGCGGGTCGTCGAGCACGATGGCGATCAAGTCGTGCCGTTGGCGGGCGAGTTTCAGTGCGGCATAGCCCTCGGGGTCGAGAAAATCCGACAGGACGAAGACGACCGAGCGGCGTTTGTGCACATGGACGAGATGCTCAATGGCGGCGGTGAGGCTGGTGCTGTGCCCGCGCGGAACGAACGACAACACGTCGCGCACCACGCGCAGCACATGCCGCGTCCCTTTTTTCGGCCGCAGGGAGTGCTCCACCTGGTCGGTGAATAAGATCAGGCCGACTTTATCGTTGTTGCGGATGGCAGCGAAGGCGAGCAGCGCGGCCAGCTCGGCCGCGAGTTCGCTTTTCAATTGGCGAACAGACCCAAAGCGAGTAGAGCGGCTGGCATCGACGAGCAGCATCACCGCGAGTTCCCGTTCTTCCACATAGCGCTTCACGTGGGGCGTGCCGGTGCGGGCTGTGACGTTCCAATCGATGGTGCGCACGTCGTCGCCGGGCACGTAGGGGCGCACTTCAGAAAACTCCATCCCGCGGCCTTTGAAGACGCTATGGTACGCTCCGGCAAAAAAGTCGCTCACCAAGTGACTGGTGTGGATTTGAATCTTGCGGATTGCTCGCAGTTGTTCCGTCGTGAGCATGGTGTCCAAGCCCTGCACGCGCGCGGGGAACCGTCAGCCGCAAGGCATTCGCCAGTGCTGCCGTGCCTCACGGTACGGGAACGCCATCGAGCACGCGTTTGACGATTTCGTCAGCTGTGATGTCCTCGGCCTCGGCTTCGTAGGAGACAATGACGCGGTGCCGGAGCACGTCCGGCGCCAGGGATTTCACGTCCTGGGGGGTGACGTAGCCGCGGCCTTGCAGGAGGGCGTGGGCCTTGGCCGCCAGGGTTAAGTACAACGTGGCGCGGGGCGAGGCGCCGTACTGAATCCAGCGCTGCAGGTCGAGCTGGTATGCTTGAGGCTCGCGTGTGGCGAACACCAGGTCGACAATGTAGTCCTTGATCTTGTCGTCCACGTACACTTGGTCGACGAGTTGGCGGAGCCGCACGATGTCGCGCGTGGAGAGCACCGGCGCCGGCTCCGGGGGCGGTAAGGTGGAGGCCATGCGGTCGAGAATCTGCCGTTCCTCGCTTTTACTCGGGTACTGGATGGTGAGCTTCAGCATGAAGCGATCCACTTGTGCTTCGGGCAGCGGGTACGTGCCTTCTTGTTCGATGGGGTTTTGGGTGGCCAACACGAGGAAGGGATCGGGAAGCGGGTGGGTTTCTTCGCCGATGGTCACTTGCCGCTCTTGCATCGCCTCGAGCAAGGCACTTTGTACCTTGGCCGGGGCGCGATTGATTTCGTCGGCCAACACGATGTTGGCGAAGATCGGCCCCTTCTTCGTGGTGAACGTGCCGTTTTGCGGCTGGTAGACGAGGGTGCCGATTAAGTCGGCCGGCAGCAGATCGGGCGTGAACTGCACGCGCTGGAAACTCGCGTCGATCGTGCGCGCCAAGGTTTTGATCGACAAGGTCTTGGCCAAGCCCGGCACTCCTTCGAGGAGCACGTGGCCGTTTGCGAGCAAGCCGATGAGCAGGCGGTCGACCAGCGCGCGCTGGCCGACGATGACCCGGCCAATTTCTTCGCGCACGCGAAAGAGCTGGGTGGCTTCTTGACGCAGTTGCTCTTGCAACAAACTCGTTCCTGCTTCCATCCTGGTTTGTTCCTCCTGCGCTTGCGGTTGCCGGCGGAACACCGTGCCGCGCCGGCGCGCAACGCGCCCTCAGACGTGGCTGTGGTCGCTTTGCTTCAAACGCATGTTGGTGGCGCCATGTGCGAGGCAACGACTCTTACCATCGATGCGCGAGCGCGCAAGTTTGCGACCGCCTCCCGTGCAACGCGGCGAGCGGTGTGGCACATTGGGGGCTGTGGCGGTTTCCTGCTGGAAAGCGTGCTCGTGGATTTTCCTGGTGGCCGTGCTGCTCTCCGCTTGCCGGAGTGCGGACGTGATGCCACAAGTGGGAGCGAAAGGAGTGGAGCGAGAACGTATGCGTCCGCGTTATTCCCCGTCGCTGTACGACATCACCCCGCTGTCGCGCGAGGAAGTGGAGCGCCTGGCTGCGCGGCTCGATGCTGAGGCCTACCGTGTGACCCAGCGCGCAGGAACCGAGCCGCCGTTTTGCGGGCAGTTTGTCGATCATCACGAGCCCGGGGTGTACGCGTGCGTGGTGTGCGGGCTTCCGCTGTACAAGAGCGAGCACAAGTTCCACTCTGGCACCGGGTGGCCGTCGTTCTATCGGGAGTTCGACCGCGCGCACGTAGAGCGCCGATTGGACTTGTCGCACGGGATGGTGCGCACGGAGATTGTTTGCGTGCGGTGCGGAGCGCACTTAGGGCATGTGTTCGATGACGGTCCGCCGCCCACGGGAGAGCGGCACTGTCTCAACTCCGCCGCACTCACGTTTTACAAGGAGGGCGAGCCGCTGCCGCCGGAAAGCCAGCCCGTGCCGGCGGAAGTGGCCTATTTTGCCGGTGGCTGTTTTTGGGGCATCGAGCATTATTTCCAGCAGGGCCCGGGGGTGATCGATGCGGTGTCGGGCTACATGCAGGGGCACGTGGAGCAGCCGACGTACGAGCAAGTCTGCTCAGGCAACACCGGGCATGCGGAGACGGTCAAGGTGGTGTACGACCCGCGCCGCATCACCTACCGGCGGCTGCTAGAGGCGTTTTTCCGCATGCACGACCCCACGCAGTGGAACCGCCAGGGCCCGGACATTGGCGAGCAGTACCGCTCAGGCATTTGGTACGTGAACGAAGAACAGCGGCGGCAGGCGGAAGAGTACATCAAGGATCTCGAGGCGAGTGGCCGCTACGGCGGGCGCAAAATTGTAACGCTGGTGGAACCGGCAAAAACCTTTTGGCCAGCCGAGGATTACCATCAGGATTACATCGCCAAGACCGGACGCCCCTGCCACGTGTCGAACCCCTGGGAGTAAGCCCGGCGCGACGGGTAATCCCCCGAAGCGGCAGCAATTGTGCGGCAGGAGTAGCGAGCCGCGAGCGACGGGGCGGAAAGGACGTCCGCCTGCCTCCGTCGGGAACGAAGGCTGCCACGTCTCGCCGAGATAATGCCAACGAGACGCGCGGCGTGTGGAGTGCGTGTGCAAACGTCGCCGGCAGGATGTGGCGACGCGTGACGAAATGCTTGTGCAGCGTTTGCGCCGCTGTCCCATGGCGCCGCCCTGGGGCGGCGCAATAAACGCAGGGCCGGGGAGGCGGTGGTGACCAGCGAGCGGCGAGCTGGGAACGGCGGTCGGCGCGCAATAGGTGCGGCCAATGCAGGACGGAATAGTGGACACCAGGTAATTGACCCGCGGATGCTCGCAGGCTCGAGGCTTCTGGCTGCTGCGGCGGCGGTGGCGATTGGCTATCCTGAATCCGTGCTCGCTGGCGACGGGGCGTACGACGACAAGGGTTGCCTTGCGACACACCGCTTGTTGCCTCTGCTGCGCCCTTGCGGCTCCCAGGTGGGATGGGTAGCGGTGAGCGTTCATGACTCGTCGGTTCCCCGCCGATGTGTGGTCGTATTTGCTCAGCCGGTTCTGTGCGGCCACGTCGATGACGCTCATGCGCGCCACGGTGGCGTGGCACATTTTCGAACTCTCGCGCTCGCCGTTTTACCTCGGGCTCGTCGGACTCGTGCAGTTCGTGCCCGCATTTTCCCTGCTCCTGGTCGGCGGCATGGTGGCCGATCGCTACGAGCGGCGCCGCATCGTGATGCTGGCGCAGTCGGTAGCGCTTGCGGGTGCAGCGCTGCTAGCGTGGAGCACCGCGCACGGGTGGGTGACGCTGATCGTGGTATACGCGGTGATTTTTGTTCAGGCCGCCGCCGCGGCATTCGACAATCCTGCGCGCGCTTCGATCTTGCCGAATCTCGTGCCCCCGGCAGACTTTCCCCGGGCAGTGACGCTGGCTTCCACCGTCCAAGCGTTAGCTTTTGCCACTGGCCCGGCGCTCAGTGGAATGGTGATTGCGGCAGCAGGAGTTGCTGCGGCCTATGGGCTGGCGGGCGGTTTGTTGTTGGTGGCGATTGCGGGGCTGACGCGCGTGCGACCGAGTTGGCCCGAGGGCACGGGGCGCGCCATGGGCTGGCAGGCGATGGTGCGAGGGGTGCGCTTCGTGGCCAGTCGGCCGGTGGTGTGGGGTTGCATGCTGCTCGACATGCTGGCGGTGATCTTCGGCGGTGCGACGGCGTTGCTCCCAGTGTACGCGAACGAGATCCTGCGCGTGGGTCCGCGCGGCTACGGGATCCTGTCGGCCTCCTTGGAAATGGGCGCCTTGCTGACCTCGCTTGCCCTGATGCTGTTGCCGCCGATCCGGCGGGCTGGCCGCGCTCTGCTGTCGGCTGTGGCGGTGTTCGGCGTCGCCACCATCGTCTTCGGCCTATCGCGCTGGTTTCCTTTGTCGGTTGCAGCGTACATGATGGCCGGCATGGCGGATCAAATCAGTGTGGTGATGCGCAGCACGATCGTGCAACTGAATACCCCTGATCATTTGCGCGGGCGGGTGAGTGCGATCAATTTCATGTTCATCAACGCCTCGAATCAACTCGGCGCCGTGGAATCGGGCTTCGTGGCGGCGCTGACCTCGCCGACGTTTTCCGTGGTGAGCGGCGGCGTGGGTTGCCTGCTGGTGGTCGCTGCCATTGCGCTCCGTGTTCCTGCATTACGCACCTACACGATCCGCGGCGAAATTCGGCCTTGAGTGCGGCAAGCTGCGGAGATCCGTTATATTGGAGCGCGATTGCCGGCGTATGACCGGCCGGAGTCGAGCAGAACGAGGAACCTATGCCGCGCGATGAGTGGTCCCCAACGGTGGTAGATGATGACCGCGACGGTTTGGTCGCCATCGGCGGCCGGCTCGACGCGCGCACGGTGCTTTACGCGTACCGGCAGGGCATTTTCCCGTGGCCGGTGCCGGGGCTGCCGATGCTGTGGTTTTGCCCCAAGGAGCGCGCGATTCTCGAATTTGCTCGCTTGCACGTACCCCGCAGTTTGCGGCAAGCCCGCCGGCGCTGCACGCTGGAGTTCACCATCGACCGCGCGTTTCCCGCCGTCATCCGCGCTTGCGCCGAAACGCCGCGGCCGCACCAAGAGGGCACCTGGATCACCCCCGAGGTGATTCGTACCTACACGCGCCTTCACGAGATGGGGGTGGCGCACAGCGTCGAAGCGTGGCGCGACGGGAAGCTTGTGGGCGGTGTGTACGGGGTCGACATTGATGGCGCGTTTGCTGGCGAAAGCATGTTTTACCGCGAACCCAACGCCTCCAAGCTCGCCTTGTTGTTTTTGATCGATCATCTCGCCAGCCGGGGGTTGGACTGGATCGATATCCAAATGATGACCCCGCACATGGCGCGCCTCGGGGCGCACGTGATCACCCGCGAGGAGTTTCTCGCCAAGCTGGCCGCCACGCGGGAGCGTGGTTTACGCTTGTTCGAGTGAGCTCTGGTAGCTCGCGCCCTCGCTGCGCGAGCTGCAATGCCCTCGGTTTGTGTGCCGCTGTCACTCCCGCCAGTCGGGTGGCGGCGGAAACGTCACACTCCCTTTGCGCACCGCGTACGCTTCCAGCAAAAACCCAGTCGGCCCAACTTCGCCTGCGTAAGTGGTATACACATCCCAGCGGACCATTTGCGTGGCACCGGGGGCCAGGCGAACGTCCATGAACTTGTAAAAGCGATCGAGCTCGCGGGCTCCGGCATCCGGGGCGGCGAGGAGTTTGAGCACGAGGCGCACGCCCTCCACCGGCTCGTTGCCGTCGTTCCGCACCACCGCGCGGAGAGCGATCTGTTGGCCGTCGGTCAACTGATCGGTCGCCACTACGCTCAGGCGAGCCGGGTCTGGAGCGGCGGGGGCGGGCGTGACCGCCACGAACCGGCGCGCACCGGGTTGCGGCCTCCCTCCCGGCGCAAGGCAGAGCAACGCGAGGAGGCATGCCAGCGCGCGGAGGTTTCCGGGATCGCGCGGTGTCACGAACCAGGCTCTGGCTTTGTGCTTGCGATGCCAGCGGGGCATGCCCGTCATCTTCCGCGCCGCGACCGCCAGTGGCAAGTCCCGGAGTTCATGCACCTAAGGCGGTGCGCAGCTCGCGGGTAAGAATTTCCACCGTGCCCCTAGTGCCTCCGCCGAGCTTCAACCGCCATTCCCCATCGGTCTCGAAGCGTGCATCGCCCAAGTAGGTGCTCCACGGTTCCAGCACGCGATGCAGCGCCCCGGCATCGAGCGGATCGCCGCCGTTTTTCCGTACCGCAGCAAGTACGTCGGGGACCACACGGATGAAGGCGCGCAAGGCCGCCGCGGTTTTGATGCTGTAGCGCTTGCCGGTCCAGGCCCGCGGAAACACGTTGGAGACCGCCCGGAAGTAGGTGAGAAAAAACTTGGCGGAACGCTCGCGAAAGTCTTCCGCTTGCCGCCCGCCGAGCGCTTCCAGGGCGGTGAGCACGCCCTTGAGTTCCTCGGCAAGCGGTGCTTGCGCCACGCGGCCCCGCCCCACCCCGAACAACTTGATCTCGCCATGGAGCGGGGAGGCAGGATCTTCGCTGAGCGCGCGCACCACGTCGTGCGCGGCGGCCAGCGTCGGGTCCGGATACAAGCGACGTCCCGCGAGCGAAATCAGGTGCGACGGGTTCAGGCGCGTGTGCTTGGCGTTGATCGTGACGAACAGTTCCACCACTTGGTCGGGAGTCAGGCAGTCGAACACGATAGCCGGCACTTGCACGTCGGGCGGTTGTCCTTGCTCCGCCAATTGGTGCAGGGCGAGCAACCGGTGCTGGCCATCCAACGCTCGCAAGCAGCCCTCCTCGCTGGGCAGTTGCAAGATGCCGAGCACGCGATGGGCGGTGACGGGCACGAACTCCAGTCGCCGCTCGGAAGTGAGCAGCACGGCGCCCGGAATGGCGGGGAGAGTTTGCGTTTCGGCGCACTGCAAATAGTAGTCGATCAGCTCGGCAATTTTGCGCTGGATAATGGGGCGCTGGTAAGCCTCCTCGCTGTGGGCAATCTTTTCTTCGAGCACCTCCCAGTTGATCTTCCCGGCCCGCTGCGTTTTGAGCGGCCGCCGCCCGTGCGTGCGCCCTTCATGGCCGTAACTCAGCACTTCGAAACGTACCAGACGCTGAATGTCTCGCACCGCGAGTGAGCACTGATAAAACACCACGCCGAACTGATGCAGCCGGATGGCTGGAACCGACGTCATCGCGCCTCCTTTTGCCCACAGCGGCACTCTACGGGAGCGGAAGCAGCTCGGTCAAGCCGGCGAGAGAGTGCTTGGTGAACGCGGGAGGCGTACGCAGGCGGGCCGTGTCCTCGGCCGTCAGCGGTACACATAGGCGAAGGTGAGAACCGTCAGCGTCAGGGTGGCAAGAGTCACGGGAATTCCCACGCGGGCGTATTGCCAAAACGAAATCGCGATCCCGGCGCGCCGGGCTTGTTCGAGCACAATCAGGTTGGCCACCGAGCCAATGGTGAGCAGATTGCCGGCAAACGTGCTGGCGGCGGCAACGAGCATGGCGGTGCGTGTTGGGTCGGTTGCCTGCACAACGGCGGGTTTGAGCAACATCACCGCCGGCACGTTGCTCACCAGGTTGGAAAGCGCAGCGGTGGCGGCGAGGAGCGCCGCGACGCCCCAATGGTGGATGCTGGCCACGGCGGAAAGCACGCGGCGGTCGATTCCCGCATGCTCGACGGCACCCACGATCACGAACAGGCCAATGAACAGCACCAGCAGCGGCCAATCGATTTCCCGGTAAATCTTCTCAGGGCGCACGCGGCGCGTGGCGAGAAGCCAGGCGGCCACGCCGAGGGATACTTCCGCGACGGGGTAACCGGCAAAGAACAAACTCACGGTCAACAATGCGGCAAAACTCGACTTGTACAGCAGCGGCTTGTGCACCCGCCGCTCGAGTAAGTCGGTTGCCGGTACCGTAAGGTGCCCATAGAGTTCGCGGCGGAAGAGGAGGCGCAAGATGGCGTAATCCACTACGAGGCCGGCCGCGGCGAGCGGCGCGAGGTGCAGGGCAAAGTCCGCGTACGGAACGCGCGCGAAACTGGCGACCAGCATGTTTTGCGGATTGCCGCTGATCGTGGCCGCACTGCCAATGTTCGCCGCAGTGGCGAGCGCGAGCAAATACGGTGTGGGCGGGAGGCGCAGGCGGTGGGCAACTTGCAACACCAGCGGAGTGCAAACGAGACACACGACATCATTGATGAAAAAAGCCGCGAGGATCCCCGGTACGAACACCGTGACCGCCAGGAGCTGCCGCGGCGAGCGCGCGCGGGCCACAGCGCCGGCGGTGACCAGACGGAAAAACCCCGCCAGGCGAAGGTTGGCGACCACGATCATCATGCCGAAGAGGAAGATCAACGTGCGGTAATCGACGGCCTCGACGGCAGCGTCGAGCGGAATCGCCCCGGTGAGCAGCATGGCGGCAGCGCCCATAATGGCGATGCCGGTACGGTCGAAGCGGAACGGAGGCAGGCCGCCCACGGCCAGCAGGGCGTAGGAGACGAGGAAAAGCGCGAGCGTCAGGCGGTCCATGGTCGCCGGCAGCCGACCTTGCGCACGGCAATACCGTGGCGCTTCAGCCACCGTTGCCAGTAGCCGAGGGCGCGCAGCGAGTACGGTTCCATCTCCACCGGTTGCCAGCGTTCGCCTTGTTGCGCGGCGTAGCCCACGCACAACTCGTCGCCGTCGAGCGTAAAGGCGAGGCTCACGACGCGATCTTGCTCGCGCAGTTGGTACCAGGTGCCGACCGCCACCACCTGCTCGCCGCTGGCGAGGCGGGCAACCACCCCGAGCTGGCTGAGGGTGCGGTCGGACTTGACCGACACCTGCCCACCACCGCGGCGGCGTTTTGCGCCCACGAGCTGCGCCTCCCCGCCGTTTAACGGATGGCGTCGAAGCCGGTGATGTCCCGCCCGACGATGAGCGTGTGCATATCGTAGGTGCCTTCGTACGTATTCACGGTTTCCAAATTGAGCATGTGGCGGATCACCGGGTATTCGTTCACAATGCCGTTGGCCCCCAAAATGTCGCGCGCCAAGCGGGCAATCTCCAGAGCTTGCGCCACATTGTTGCGCTTGGCCAGCGACACTTGTTGCGGGCGCAACTTGCCTTGGTCTTTGAGTTGCCCCAATCGGTAAGCGAGCAACTGCCCCTTCGTGATCTCGCTCAGCATGAACACCAGCTTTTGCTGCACGAGTTGATAACCTGCAATCGGCCGCTCGAACTGATGCCGCGTCTTCGCGTACTCCAGAGCGGTGTGATAACAGGCCATGGCCGCCCCGAGAGCACCCCACACGATGCCGTAGCGGGCTTGCGTGAGGCAGGAAAACGGGCCTTTGAGACCGAGCACGCCGGGGAGGACGTTGGCATCAGGCACGCGGACTTCGTCGAGAACGAGCTCGGAAGTGATCGATGCGCGCAGCGAGAATTTCCCTTTGATATCGCGCGCGGAAAACCCGGGACGATCGGTTTCGACCAAAAACCCCCGAATGCCCTCCGGGGTTTTCGCCCAGATTACAGCGAGTTGTGCAATCGAGCCGTTGGTAATCCAGCGCTTGGTGCCTGTGAGGACCCAATGCGAACCGTCGCGCCGCGCTTTGGTTTCCATCCCGCCCGGGTCGGAGCCGTGGTCCGGTTCGGTAAGGCCGAAGCAACCGATCACGTCTCCCTTGGCCATGGGAGGGAGCCAGCGCTGTTTCTGCTCCTCCGAGCCGAAGGCATAAATCGGGTACATGCACAGCGAGCCTTGCACGGACACCATCGAGCGCAGCCCGCTGTCGCCACGTTCCAGCTCTTGGCAAATCAGGCCGTAAGCGATGTTGTCCAAGCCGGCGCAACCATAGCCGTGCAGGTTTGCGCCAAAGAGGCCAAGCGCGGCCATGCGCGGGATCAAGTGCCTGGGAAACTCCTCGCGGGCATGGCAGTCTTCGATAACGGGCAACGCCTCGCTCTCCACGAACTCGCGCACCGTCCGCTGAATCAAGCGCTGCTCCGGGGTGAGCAGATCGTCGAGGCCGTAGTAATCGACTCCGGAAAATCGTTGCATGGTGCGGTCACCTCACTGGGAATGGCCGCCCTTATCGCAAAGGAACTCCACTTGTGCCAACTGTTGTCGGAGCGAACAGGTTGGTCGTGGGGGTGCGGACAAAATCGAATCACTCGGATCAACGGAACTTGGCTGACGGTCTGCCGGCTCGCTCCCAGCGATCGATCGCATGCTCCGTCTGAGCGGAACGGGGCGGGAAGCCCTCTGTTCGCCTCGCGGCGACGGATCAGTGGGAGCGCCACCCCTCGATCACCGTGAGTCGGAGGTTCTCCCAGCGATTGATGGGCTGGGTGTCGGGGAGTTCCACCGCCCAAATGCCGGTTGCGTGCTCGCGCAGCAGCACAGCGATCTCTTGCTCCCACGCTTCGAGGTAGGGCCCGGCACGCCAGCCGGTGACCGGGTGAGGCCCTGGCGGCATCGTGGGCACCGGGTGGCCGGGTGGAGGCGCACTTAAATCGCCCACGAGCCACACGCGGTGCCCGCTTTGAAGGGTGTCTTCGATGCGCTGGCGTTCGGCGGCGATGCCTTGGCTTCCGCGGGCGATCTTGGCGCGAATTTGCAAATGGTAGTGAAAGCGGCGGTCGGGAATATCGGGGAGAGTCATCCACGGCGCTTGGCCGCGATAGTAACGGCCGAAGCTGATCCCGCAGTACCAGGGAGCGACCACCACGAGGTCCGTCGGCGCTGCTTCGTGTGCGACGGCAGCGGCGATGAGGTCGGCATTGGTGGCGCGGACTTTCGTGCTCGGTAGGTCTTGCCAAGCGGTAACGGCCGCGGCCGAGGCGAGCATCGCGAGCACGAACCATTGTGCGGTTTTGGGGCGCGCCACCAAGAGGTGGGCCAAGTTCGCTTCCGCTGCGAGAGCGAGCAGCGCGTTGAGGGAAAAGTAGTGCCACTCTTGGCTCGGCAAGCGAGCAATTGTCCGGAAATAGACGAGAAACCCGGCGAGACCGATCAAGGCAGCGAGGGCAAGCACGCATTCCGGTTGGGATGCTGCTCGGGAGCGCAGGCAGCGTGCGCTGCCGCCAACGACGATGGCGAGCGCAGCGAGCCAGAGCAAAAACTGGGCGGGGAGTGCAGTGCCGAGACTTTCCCACCACACGCGCGCGACTCCCGTCAGGGTTACGGGCCGCTGCTCGGCGCTGCCGACTTCGAAGGCATAGGCAATCCAGTGCCAGGAGAGTCCGAGCGACAGGGTGGCGGCGCCGAATGCCACGGCAAGGCCAGCCCAAATGCGCCGCGCATGCGGCGCGGAGGGCCAAAACACCAGTGCCGCTGCGGCATGGGTCGCGGCGAGGAGCACGCCATTTGCGAAATTCGCCTGAACGGCGGCGATATTGGCGAGAGCCAAGACCGCAGCGCGGCTGCGCGTTGGGCTGCGCAAGAAGTGGATGAGGCCCGCGGTGGCGAGCAGGAACACTGCGGCGCTGAGGCCGTAGCCGCGAAACATGCTGCCGTAAACGATGGTCGAGGGCGAAAGCGCGTAGAGCGCGAGCGCGAGGAGGGGCGCAGTGGCGGCGGCCACGCGGGCGGCGCACCACAGAGCCGCGAGTTGCGCCCATCCCATGAGCAAACCGGCCTGGCGGAGCGAGGTGTCGTCGGTCCATCCCGCGTTACCGAGCAGCCAAACGAGCGCGTTCCACAGGAGAGGAAAGGAGTCGTAGCGCGCGTGCTCCCAAATGCTCCACCAGTCGCGCAGTGCCACCAGGTTGGCGCTGTTCGCTTCGTCGCGCCACAACCCGCCGGCATGAAGGACGAAGCGGCGCTGCAGTGCGGCGATAACAGTCGTGAGGAGAACCGCGGCCAGGAGCTTCGGCAGCTCGGTCCGTGAGCGGGCGTGGGAAATCGAGCTTCGGTTGCGCATCGGTGGCTATCGCTCATGGCACGGTTTGCTCGCGGTGCAAAGCCGGTGGCCGCCTCGGACCCTCGCAGGAGGCGTGGCCGCGGTGGTAAGGTGGGTGCCATGTTGCGCTGTGCGTGGTTGGTTGTGGTGTTGTCGGCGTTCGCCTGGGGCTCGGGGAGTGCATTGGCCCAGGGTTGCGTGGGCGATTGCAACGGTGACGGCGAAGTGACCGTTGATGAAGTTGTCCGCGGTGTCAACGTGGCGCTCGGCGGGCTCGAGCTTACCATTTGCCCGGCCTTCGATCGCGATGGCGATGCGGTGGTGGCGATTGACGAAATCGTGGCCGCAGTTGGGTTCTTGTTGAACGGCTGCCCTGCCATTGCTTCGCCGCCGCTCACGCGCACCGCCACGCCAACGCCAACGGCAACGCCGATTCCGAACCGCCCGCCCTCGCTCACGCCGGCGGTGTGGTACCGCGCTTACGTGGGCTATCCCGTGAGGCTGGTATTAGGAGCGAGCGATCCCGACGGCGACGCGCTCCGTTGCTCTGCCACGGGCCTGCCGAGCGGTGCGCGCATGGACGAAACGACCGCCACCATAGAGTGGGTTCCCGAGCCGTTTTCTGCCGGGCAGCATGACGTCACGGTGGAGTGCCGCGACCCGGTGGGGCATGCCACGGGGGCGCGTGTGGTGTTTTCCGTTGCGGAAGTAACGAGCTGTGCCGAGCCGGTGTGCGACCCGGCGGTCGGTTGCTCGCGCGAGCTGGTGTCGCTTGCTGCCCCGTGCTGCCCGGTTGCCTCGTCTGTGGAGCTGGCGGTGCCGGACCTCCCTTGCCCGGCGGGCCGGGCGGTGTGGGTCAGCGAGGACATCGACGGAGGGTTTCGACCGCTGCACGATTGCGACCTCAAATACGTGCGCAACAATGCGCAGGCTGCAGCCGAGGTGAGGTTCAAGTTCCGGGCGCGCTGTTTTAGCCTCGACGACCGCATCCTGCTCACTGCGCGCATGGAGACGAGAGAGCGCACTCCGGTCATCGACGACCGCTATCGCGTGCGGTTTTACGAGGCGGGTCCGGACTTGGTGGAGTCGCGCACCGTGCAGTTCGAAGTGCGTCCCCCAGCGCCGTTTTTCGACATGCAAGACGCCGAGGCGAACCTGGTGGTCACGCTCACCGACGGCCGACTGCAAACGCATACGGAGTCGCTACGCTTGCGCCTGACCTTCACGCCGGTGCCCACACCGCCTTGAGAGTAACCGACGGCACTCATCGCAGCATCATCGCGGCAACAGCTCGGCGGGCCGCGGTGGCGTTCGTTCCCGACGGACACGCCGCGCCACCACGCTCCGACCGAACGTTTCTTGGAGACGCAACGCGTGTGGCGCCGGTCGGACCAGGCAGCGCCCCAGCCCCCTTACGCGCGCTGGTCTCCACATGCCGCTCGTCTTGCCCCCAACATCTCGGCGGGACGTGATGGCATCCCTTCCCGATGGAGGCAGGGTGTCACCACGCCCCGACGGAACGTTTGCAACGGGTGTGGAGTGCGGTGGGAGCGGCTACGGATGCTGCCGTTCGAGCAGAATGCCGCGGTGGCCGCTGACACCGCTGTAGTTGCCGGCGCGCGTAAAGGGGCGCGAAGATCTCCGTGCGCCCCGTCGCGCGCCGGCGGCGCCGCACCCGCGGCGCCCCGGGGGCGGGGCGGAGAAGCGGGGACTGCTCCCACGCAGCGCCGAATTGCATAGGTGTCCCGTGCTTTGGTGCGGGTGAATTCGGTGGGTGTCACGTATTGTGCGCGGACCACCGCTCGCCGTTCGCTATCCCCTACTTCTCCTCGCTGCTGGCTGCTGCCCGCTCGCCCCTCGCTGCTCGCCTCTCGCTGGTCGCGGACGCGGCTCGCGATTCGCCATTCTCCTTGTGCGCTTGTCAGAGGTAGGTGCGGGGCGTACGCTCACTGCGCTCTGAGCGTGAAGGATCGGGCATGGAGCGCGCTTGGGTAAAACATGCGGGGCGTTGCCTTGGAGCGGTGGCGCCGGGTGGTATTGGCTGCCGCGGCCGACAGTATCGCACTGCTCGTCGAATTTGTTGCGCCAGCATGCGCGGCGTGGCAGTTCGTCGAGGTTCACGAAGAGGCTGGGCTGGTTTACGAGCACCGGATTTCCGCAGCTAGCGCGGCGGAGTGGAGTGCGGGTGGCGTGGCCGCTGGTGACTTCGACGGCGACGGTTGAACTGATCTCTACGTGGTGCGCGGCGCGGCCGGGGCCAACGAGCTCTATCGCAAGCGTGGCGACGGTACCTTCGAGGCCGGCGGCGAGCGGGCGGGTGTGGCCCTCAGCGGGGCGCGCAGCGTGGGCCCGGTGTTTGTCGACTTCGATGGCGATGGCTGGCTCGATCTCTTCGTTCCGGCGCTCCTGTGCCCGGACAAATTTGCCTTCTGCGACGATACCCCCGTGCGGCGCACGGCCGCGGTGAAACTGTTCCGCAATCGTGGCGACGGAACCTTCCAAGACGTTACCGAGGCCAGCGGCTTGCGTTTTACGCGCGATTCCTTTTCGGCAGCTTGGGGCGACTACGACCTCGATGGCGACTTGGATTTATTCGTCACCCACTGGGGCGAAAACCGCCCGCCGGGCTCTTCCGAGCATTTGTGGCGGAACAATGGCGATGCCACCTTCACCGATGTCAGCGTCCTGCTCGGCATTTCTGCTGCTTTCGAGTTCGTCAGCGGGGACATCGGCAACCTGAGCTTTGCCGGAAACTTTGCCGATATCGACAGCGACGGTTGGCCGGATTTGCTGGTGACTGGGGATTTCCGCCTGACCAAGGTGTTTCAGAATTTGGCTGGGCAAAGATTCCTGGAGACGACTACAGCGGTTATTTCCGACGAAAACGGCATGGGCGCGGCCGTCGGCGATTACGATAACGTTGGCGATCTCGACTGGTTCGTGTCGTCAATCTGGGATCCCGATCAGGACAACCAAGGGAACAACTGGTATGTCTCTGGCAATCGCTTGTACCGAAACCGGGGCGACGGTTCGTTCGACGATGCGACGGACCTCGCCGGTGTGCGTGCTGGGTATTGGGGTTGGGCCGCGACCTTTGCCGACTTGGACAATGACGGTTGGCTCGACCTTTATCATGTAAACGGTTGGCGCACCGACGACCCTGCCGCTTACGAATTCCATCGCGACCCCGCCGTGCTCTTTCACAATCGTGGCGACGGTGCCTTCGAGGAAATTGCCGAGGGTGTGGGTGCGGCCGACCGTGGTCAGGGATGCGGGTTGGTTGCTTTCGATTATGACCGGGACGGCGATCTGGGTCTTTTTATCGCCAACATTCAAGGCCCTCCGGCGCTGTACCGCAACGAGTTGCCGGCAGAGCGCAGCTTTCTGTCCGTGCGTTTGATCGGAAGAGCCCCGAACAGCGAAGGGATCGGGGCGCGGGTGTGGGTGGAGGCGGCAGGTTCAACAAAAACGCGCGAGCTCCGCGCGGGCACCAACTTCGTCTCGCAGGATCCTGCCGAGGCACACTTCGGGCTGGGCGCGGCAACCGGCGTCGAGCGGCTGCGCGTGCGTTGGCCGAGCGGTGAAGAGCAAGAGTGGGAGGGATTGCCTGCGAATGCCTGGGTCACCGTTTGGCAAGGGGAGGCCGCGCTTGAAATCCGTCAACGCACTGCGGGAAGCTCACCTATCCCCACAGAGCCGATCTCCTTGCCCACGAGCACCCCTCTGCCGACGGCCACTCTAGAGGGGCCGTCCGCGACGGAGACTGCGCTTCGGTCGCCGACTGTCACGCAGACGGCCGCGCCTCCTTCCACAGGCGCAGCATGCCCGGGCGATTGCAGCGGCGATGCCGGGGTGTCCATCGACGAACTCGTCCTTTTGGTTCGCATCGCGCTCAGTGAGGCGGATGGCACGATTTGCGCGCACTTGTTTGCAACCGCCTCGGCCAACGTGACGATCGACTACAGTGCGGGCGGTGAATGCTGCGCTGTTCGGTTGCGCGTGGGAGAGAGCGCTTCAGCGATGAGCCCGGCGGCCACGTGTTCGCAACTCCCGACGTAACCCGGGAGGAGCGAGCGAACCGTTGACGAGACTGCACTCCAAGTGTGCGTTGGTCCGAGCGAGGGTCGCGAAGTGGCCCGCTACCCCCAAAGTTGCCCGCGGCCGCCCCCTCAGCCGCAGGCTCCCCATTTCCCGGCCCTTGCCGGTTCAGCGAGCCTCTCGTTGCCTTCGTGCTCCCGCTCGGACCGCTCTCGTATCTAATCTGCTCAGAGCGGGCGGCAACGCGATTTTGTCACCTGGGGACAAACTTTCTTTCGGCGGCGGCACGTAGCGGAGCAACGCACGTTGCAGCTCTTGCGCCACTCCTTCGCGGAGCCACTGCGGTTCCAACACTTCGGCATAGGCTCCGAGCTGCAAAAGAAAGCGCTTGATCTCCTCGGTGGCTTCGACGGTCAGTTCCACCTCGACTGCACCCGCATCGAGGCGACGGATTTTTTGGCTGGCGTGCAACTGCCGCTCTGCCACCCAGCGCGCGAGTGGCGGGTAGACCCGAAACCGGATTGGCTGCACGTTGGCCTCGCGCCACATACGAAAGGCATCGCGTAGGAAGGTTTTCACGTCGAAGTCGGCGGGCGGGTCGAAGCGACGCTCCGTCAGGCGCACGTTGTCGAACCGGTGCACGGCGAAAACACGGATGGCTTTCCGCAGGTGGCACCAGGCGAAGAGGTACAGCGCTTCGAGTCCCGGGTCGAAGTACAGGCGATAGGGGTCGAGGTCGCGCACCGTTGAGTCGGGCCGGTTCAATCCCGAGTAGACGGCCCGCACGGTGCGGTGCTCTTGAATTGCGGTGCACAAGGTCTCGAGCTTCGGCAGGTGCGGGCGGTAGTCGATGGCACAGGTCGAGCGGGTTTGCAGCAACGCGCGAACGCGCGGAAAGAGTTCGCCTTGGGCGCCGTTGGTGCCCGCCAAGCGCGTGTACAGTTGATCGAAGGCCTTTTCGACTGGTGTGCCGCGTAGCGGCCGCAAGAACTCGCGCGCCACGTGGAGGGACAGCAGTTCATCGGCCTTGAGCGGGAAGGGGAGTTGTGCCTGCCACTGATCGGCCAGTTTCCACCGCCCTTGCGCGGTGCGCTCGATGGGGAAGCCCGCCTTCTTCAATGCGTCGATGTCGCGATACACCGTGCGCAAGCGCAAGCCGTGGCGCTCCGCGAGGAGCTGTGCCGGCAGCCCGCGCGGCGCGCGCACGAGCGCCATGAGCAATTGGTAAATCCGACACACCTGATCACCGCGAGGCATCGCCGGCCTCTTACATTAGGCAATCGCGCTGGAGCAAGCAGAATTCGCGGAGCGAATAGCGAATAGTGAATAGTGAATAGTGAATAGTGAATGAGGAACACCTCGGTTGCCCATGCCGTCGGCACCGGCGCCGCGCGCGTGCCCGTTTTGGCACGCTGGGCCAACGGCATCGTAGGGGCAGCCCTTGTGGCTGCCCCTACGATGCCGGCCACCACGCCGCGACGAAATCTTTCCAGCGAAACGCAACCCGTAGGGGCGACGCATGTGTCGCCCGTGGTGCCGCAGCGCCGTGCCCGGCGGCGCGGGGGGTGCAACTGGCGAGCAGCCAGAGGCAGGTGGGCGGGGCGAGAATCACCCCGTGTAGCCCCACTTGCGCTTGTTCGCTTCCACCTGTTCGGGGGTGGGCTTCGGCTTCTGTTCGTGCTTCTTCACTTGGAACTCGCCGCTGTGCTCGCGGATTTCGTAGTTCAGGGCAATGTCGCTCTTGAAAATTTCCGGAACGGCGGACTCTTCGAAAATCGCTTGCCACGGGCACTCCGGTTCACACGCACCGCAGTCGATGCATTCGTCGGGGTGAATGTACAGCTGGTTCGGGAAGTGCTCGCGATCCGATCCGGTGTATTCGTAAATACAATCCACGGGGCAAACCGACACGCAGGCGGTGTCGACGCAATCGATGCACAACCGGGTGATGATGTACGCCATCCTCTCCTCCTTGAGCTGTTGCGCGGATCAGTGTTCCGCGATTTGTTGTTTCTCTTGCATCCGCGGGACGAGCCCGTGGCGGTCGGCAATGGATTGAATGGTGATCTCTTCGAGATACTGCGCGAGCAACTGTTGTGCGCCGCGCCAAATGTGAATTTGCGTGCACACCGAAGCGAAGCAGCAGGCTTCGTCCTCCTCATTGACGCAACCGATAAGACACAAAGGCCCCTCCAAGCTTTCGTAGACCTCGCGAAGCGTAATCATGCCAGCGGGCTTGCTTAAGCGGAAGCCCCCGTGCGCGCCGGGGACAGAAATGAGCAGGCCGGCCTGCACCAAGTCGCGCAAAATTTTTGATAAGAACGGCGCCGGGATATTTTGTCGGGCTTGAATCTCGCGCCGCGGCACGAAGCGGCCTGCCGGCTGGGCAGCCACGTAGCAGAGCGCACGCACGGCGTAGTCCACCCGCCGCCCCACGTTCATGATGGAGCTACGGTGCGAAAACCGACTGGCGCTCACCTTCGCCTCCGCATTGCTTGTGCATGCTCTCCGCCTCTCGATCCCGTGCGTGTGCGCGTTCAGGGAGAAAACGAAACAACGTCAGTAGCTAAACTTGCGGCCGCCTCCAAGTCAACGGCATCCCAGCGTCACCGCGTCGGCCACGCAGACGGCGTCCACGGTGGCGGCGACATCGTGGGTGCGGATGATCGCTGCGCCGTGAAGCACAGCAACGGCGGCCGCAGCGAGGGATGCTGCGAGGCGTTCGCTGGGGTCGTTGCGTCCGGTAATCTTGCCGAGGAAGGACTTGCGGGACGCACCGACGAGCAGCGGCCGGCCCAAACGGCGAAAGCGTCGCAAGTGGCGGAGGATGGCGAGGTCCACCTCGTACCACGGCAGCCGCGCCAGGCGGTAAAACCCGACGCCGGGGTCGAGCACGATGCGCCGTGTGGGAATGCGGGCGCGGCGGGCGCGGTGCAAACACGCGCGCAGCAGTGTCTCCACCAGCGGCACCGCCGCTTGCCGAGTAGATTTGCGGGGTTGCGCCATGAGGATCACGCCCCGCGCCTGGCGTGCCACTTCCGCCATAGCGGGGTCGGCGCTGAGTCCGCTTACGTCGTTGACGATGTCCGCGCCGTGCTCGAGGGCAGCGGCGGCCACGGCGGCGCGTTGGGTGTCGACTGAAATCGGCAGGGTTACTTCGGCGCGGGCGATTTTCACCGCCTCCACCAAGCGCCGCCGCTCTTCTTCGGCATCGATCCAGCCCTGGCGATAGGGGGCGGTGGACATGGCGCCGAGGTCGACGAAGTGGGCGCCTTCGGCGGCGGCGCGCCGCACCCGCTCGGCGAGCGCGCGGCGGCTCTTGGCCACCGATGCTGCGAAGAACGACTCCGGGCTTACGTTGATGGCGGCCATGATGCGGGTGGGGAAACCGTCGCCGACCTCGACGCCGCCGAGTTCGGCGTAAATGCGCGGGCGCGGGTTACTTGCCTTTCCATTCCGGCTTGCGCTTTTGGGCAAAGGCCATTACTCCTTCCATCAAGTCTTCGGAGCGGAACAACTCGCCGATCATCGAATAAGAGCGGCTCAAAGCTTCCTCCAGCGGCAACCCTTGGCTTTGCAGCGCCACCTGTTTCGTAGTGCGCACCGAAATGGGTGAGCACTCCAGGATTTCGTTCGCCCAACGCTCGGCCGCAGCCCGCAGTTCCGCAGCCGGCACCACTTCGTTCACGATGCCCCAGCGGTGCGCTTCTTGGGCGGTCATGTGTTTGCCCGTGAGCATGTAGCCCATGGCGATTTTCAAGGGCATGTGACGCGGCAGCCGCTGCATGCCGCCGGCGAGCGCGGCCAGGCCCACGCGCGGTTCGGGGAGGCCGAAGCGTGCATGTTCGGCAGCAACAATAATGTCGCAGGCGAGGGCAATTTCGAAACCGCCGCCCAGTGCAAAGCCGTTCACCGCCGCGATTACGGGTTTGAACAAATCGAAACGTGCGGTAATCCCGCCGAAGCCGCCGCTGCCGACCTGAATGTTGGCCATTCCTTGCGAAGCCGAATACTTGAGGTCGTTGCCCGCCGAGAAGGCCTTGTCACCGGCGCCGGTGATGATGGCGACCCAGGCATCGGGGTCGGCGGCAAAATCGTCGAACGCTTTGGAAAGCTCGAGGTTTGCCGGAGGATGCAGTGCGTTCATCACCTCAGGGCGGTTGATGGTGATCCACACGATGCGTCCAGCTTTCTCGTACTTAATGAATTCGAACGGCATGTAATGACTCCTCGTTGCGTTAAGCTCGCGCGCACCCGGCCCGCGGCGGCGGCAGTATGGGCCAATGGCGGCGTCCACTCAAGGCCGGTGCCTGCGTTGCTGCGCAATAACGGCGAGCAGCGAGCGGCGAGCCGCTGAATGGGTGGAGGAGCGCGGTGTTGCGATCGGCGCCACATACACGTTGCGTCTCGAAGGAAGATTCCCCCGGGGGTGGCGGCGCGCTGCCTCCGTCGGGAACGCATGCCGCCACGTCCCGCCGAGATGTTGCGGACGCGACGAGCGGCGTGTGGAGTGCGTGCGCAAACGCCGCCGGGAGGATTTGGCGACACGTGACCGAATGCCGGTGCGGCGTTTGCGCCGCTGTCCCATTGCGCCGCCCTGGGGCGGCGCAACCGGGGAGGCTGGGGGAGGCGGCGACGCGGCGAGCAGCGAGCGGCGAGGGCAAGAGGCCATCGCAGGTAGCGAATGGCGAGCGGTGCAGCATATGCGCGGGCCTCGCCACATCCTCCGCCCCACCGGGGCGCCGCCTGCTGCGGCGCCCCGGCGCGCGACGGGGCGCATGGAGGTGTGGGGCGCCCCTTTACGCGCGCCGGCAACTAGAGCGGTGCCAGCGGCCACCGTGGCATTCTGCTCGAACGGCAGTATCCGTGGCCGCTGCCACCGCACTCCACACGCGCTCCTTCTCCGTCGGGAACGAATGCCGCCACGTCCCGCCGAGATGCGTCCGGCGCGACGAGCGGCGCTACACGCGTTTCGTCTCGAAGAAATATTCCGTCGGGGGGTGGTGGCGTGCTGCCTCCGTCGGGAACGGAAGCCGCCGCGTTCTGCCGAGAGCGCGATCGGACAATCAACCCCCCGGTTGGGTGCGAGCTACGGAACAAGCAAATAGAGCAGGTCGAGGCCGACGAATGAGCCGAGAACCGCGGCAATTACTGCCCAAACGAGCCGGCGACGAGCGCGTGGGGTCATGCAGAGAGTATCTCCCGTACCGTTCGTGCAATATGTTCTGCGGTAAACCCGAACTTTTGCAAATTCACTTCCCCGGGCGCCGAGGCTCCGAAGCGGTGCATGCCGATCACCCGCCCGCGTTCGCCTACCCAACGCTCCCAACCGAAGGGCACGGCTGCCTCCACCGCCACGCGCGCCGTGATGTCCTCCGGCAACACGTGCTGCCGATAGGCGGCTTCCTGCTGGGCAAAGAGTTCCCACGAGGGCATAGAGACGACCCGCACGGGAGTGCCCGCAGCCGCCAGCAGTCGCTGCGCCTCCAGCGCGGGATGCACTTCGGATCCGGTGGCGATGACGATCGCCACCGGCTTTTCGTGCTGCGGCTCGCTCAAAATGTAGGCGCCGCGTTGTAACTCGCTTGCGGGCGCCAAGTGGGTACGGTCGAGCACCGGTAATTTTTGCCGCGATAGGATGAGGGCCACCGGACCTTCCCGATGCCGCATCGCCCAGCGCCACGCTTCGGCGGTTTCGTTGGCGTCGCAAGGGCGAATGACCACTAGGTTGGGAATGGCACGAAGCGCTGCCAAGTGCTCGATGGGCTGGTGAGTGGGCCCGTCTTCGCCCACACCGATGGAGTCGTGCGTCCACACGTAAATCACCGGCAAGTGGCTCATGGCCGCCAAGCGGATCGGCGGTCGCATGTAATCGGAAAATACCAGGAAGGTGGCCACATACGGCCGAACGCCGCCGTGGTAACACAAGCCGTTGGCAATCGCTCCCATGGCGTGCTCGCGCACGCCAAAGTGCAAATTGCGACCGGCGCCGGTCTGCCCGTCGAACGAACTCTCGCCGACGAGTGCGGTGTTGGTGGAGACGGAAAGATCGCCGTCGCCACCCATGAGGAAGTGCACGCGCTGGGCAATGGCGTTGAGCACCTTGCCGCTCGCAACCCGAGTGGCCAGCCCTTCGGTTGCGGGGAACATGGGGATGTCGCGATCCCATTCGAGCGGGAGCTCGCCGCGCAAGGTGCGATGCCATTCTTCGGCTAGCTCCGGATATTCGTGAGCGTAGGCCGTGAAGCGTTCGTCCCACTCTCGTTGCGCCCGCTCGCCTCGCTCGACCGCGGTGCGAAAGTGTGCGAGTGCAGCGTCGGGGACGTAAAAGGTTTTGTTCGGGTCCCAGCCTAACGCCTGCTTGGTGAGCCGCACCTCTTCCTCGCCGAGCGGGCTACCATGCGCGTGATGGGTGCCCGCCTTGTGTGGCGAGCCGTAGCCGAGGGTGGTGTGCACGATGACGAGCGCAGGGCTGGAGGTATCGCTCTCCGCTTCGGTCAAGGCGGCGTCGATGGCAGCCGTGTCGTGATTCCCGTCCGCCACTTCGTACACCCGCCATCCGTAAGCGCGAAAGCGCGCGGCGACGTCCTCCCGAGAGAATGTGAGGCTCGTCGGGCCGTCGAGCGACACTCCATTGCTGTCGTACAGGAAGATCAACTTCCCCAAACGCAAATGGCCGGCGAGCGAAGCCGCTTCGGCACACACGCCTTCCATCATATCGCCGTCCGAGAGGAGAGCATAGGTGCGATGATCGACGATGCAGTGTCCGGGTCGATTGAAGCGATGGGCCAAGACGCGCTCGGCAATCGCCATCCCCACGGCGTTGGCCGCCCCTTGCCCGAGCGGGCCGGTGGTGGCCTCCACACCGGGAGTCAGGCGAAATTCGGGGTGCCCCGGTGTAATGCTGCCCCATTGGCGAAAGGACTGGATATCTTCGAGGCTGACGTCGTAGCCGGTCAGGTAGAGCAAGGCATACAACAGCATGCTCCCGTGGCCGGCGGAAAGGACAAAGCGGTCGCGATCCGGCCACAGCGGGTTGCGCGGGTTGTGCCGCAGGTGATGTTGCCAGAGAACATAGGCCATCGGGGCGGCGCCCAGCGGCATGCCGGGATGGCCGGAGTTGGCCTTTTGCACAGCGTCGATAGCGAGTGTGCGGATACTATTGATGCAAAGCTGTTCCAGATTGCGATCGGTCACTCTCACGCGTGTTCTCCTCGTTGCAGCAAGCGCGGTGGCCAGCGCGGCAGCTAGTCGGCCCCTCTAGCCCAAGCAAGGGAGGCCTGCACCCCCCGAGTCGAACCTGGGCGCCCTCGCACCGCTGCAGGGCTCGACTCGGGGTAAGCCGCACCGGAGCAGGAGCCGCTCGCGAGTACGCGGCTAAATCGCTTCGCTCACGGCGTCCTCGCGTTGCGTCGGCTCCGGCCGTTCTTCGATGGGAATGTAGTGCCGCTCGGGCTCACCGATGTAAATTTGGCGCGGGCGCGTAATTTTCTGCTCGGGGTCGCGCACCATTTCCGCCCACTGCGCCATCCATCCGGAAGTGCGAGGAATGGCGAACAACACTGGGAACATCGTGAGCGGAAAGCCCATGGCCTGGTAAATGATGCCGGAGTAAAAGTCGACGTTCGGGTACAGCTTGCGGCTGACGAAGTAATCGTCTTGCAAGGCGATGCGCTCGAGCTCCAGAGCGATGTCGATCAGCGGGTTCTTGCCCGTGACCTCGAATACCTCGTAGGCAATTTTCTTGATGATTTTCGCCCGCGGGTCGTAGTTCTTGTATACGCGGTGGCCGAAGCCCATCAGGCGCCCTTCGCCGGATTTGAACTTTTTGATGTACTCGGGCACGCGGCTGACCGAACCGATTTCCATCAGCATGCGGATGACCGCCTCGTTGGCGCCGCCGTGCAGCGGCCCGTACAACGCGGCTACCGCCGCGGCCACGGCGGAATACGGGTCGACTTGCGAGCTCGCCACGCTACGTAGCGCATTCGTGGAACAGTTTTGCTCGTGGTCGGCATGGAGGATGAAGAGCACATCCAGCGCCCGCTCGAGCACAGGGTCCGGCTTGTACTTGAGCTCCGTCATCTTCCACAGCATCGACATGAAATTGCCGGTGTAGCTCAAGTCGTTGTCGGGGTAGACGTAGGGGAGCCCGCGCATTTTGCGATAGGCCCAAGCCGCGATCGTGGGAATCTTGCCAATCAGGCGGCGCGTCTGCAGCCGGCGGGATTCGAGGTCGAAGATGTTCTTGGCGTCTGGATAGAACGTCGACATCGCACCGATGGTCCCGACCAAGATTCCCATCGGGTGCGCGTCGTACCGAAAGCCTTCGATGAAGGTCTTGATGTTTTCGTGCACCATCGTGTGATTGGTGATGTTTTGCCGCCACGCGGCAAAGTGCTTGGCGTCGGGGAGCTCGCCCTTCACGATGAGGTAGGCGGTCTCCAAGTAGTTGCTCTTCTCCGCCAGCTCTTCGATCGGGTACCCGCGATACCGCAGAATCCCTTTTTCGCCGTCGATAAAGGTGATCCGACTTTTGCACGTGGCCGTGTTTGTCAGCGCGGGGTCGTACGACAATAAGCCCGGATCGTCGTCGTTCACCTTGATTTGTTTGAGATCGGCGGCACGAATGGCGTTGTGCTCAATGGGAATTTCGTACTGCTTGCCAGTGCGATTATCGATGATCGTGAGCGTGTTCTTTCCTGTCATGGCGCCACACCTCCTCTCTGCCGCATTATGGCTGGATGGGCGCAACGTGCAATGCGCCGCCGGTGAGTTTCTGCGCTCGTGGAAACGGGCCCCCGAGACTTGCACGGCCCGCCGCCTTCAGCGTAGGGCGAAGCCATGAGGCAGCAGTATTCATGGATTTTGCCCGTGCTCACGCTCGCTTGCGCGGCACTAGCCGCGGGCTGTGGCGACGACGGCGAGCCGGCCGGTGGCAAAGGCGGCTTGCGGCGCTTCGATGCGCAAGTGGAAGCCGTGCTCCGACAAATGACGCTGGAGGAAAAGGCGGGGCAGATGACGCAAGCGGAGATCGACAAGCTTGCCAGTCTCGACGACATCCCCGCATTCGCCTTGGGCTCGTTGCTCAACGGCGGCGATGCCGACCCACCCGACGGCAACAGCGTGCAAGCCTGGGCCCGCATGTACGACGAGGCGCAGCGCGCTGCTTTGCGAAGCCGCTTGCGGATCCCACTGCTGTATGGCGTCGATGCCGTGCACGGTCACAGCAACGTGGTCGGAGCGGTGATCTTTCCGCACAACATCGGCCTCGGCTGCACGCGCAATGAAGAGCTCGTCGAAGAAATTGCTCACGTCACTGCTCGCGAAATGCGGGCCACCGGCTTGCACTGGACCTTCGCTCCCACGGTGGCGGTAGCGCGCGACGAGCGTTGGGGGCGCACCTACGAGAGCTTTTCCGAGGATCCGGAGCTGGTAGCGCGGCTCGGCGCCGCGGCGGTGCGCGGATTCCAACGCGGCGGGCTCCGCGAGCGCGAGGCAGTGCTGGCAACGGCAAAGCACTTTCTTGCCGATGGCGGCACGGCGTTCGGCTCCTCTACGCCTCCGCTCATGCTTATCGACCAAGGCGATGCCCGAATTGCAGAGAGCGAGCTGCGCGCCATCCACTTGCTCCCGTATCGCCGTGCGATCGCGGCAGGGGCGGCGTCCATCATGGCTTCTTACAGCAGTTGGAACGGCACCAAGATGCACGCCAACCGCTATTTGCTCACGGAACTCCTCAAGAACGAGCTCGGCTTTGACGGTTTCGTGATCTCGGATTACCTCGCGATCGACCAACTGAATCCCGATTACAAAGAAGCGGTTCGGCAAGCGATCACCGCCGGCATCGACATGGGCATGGTGGCGCACCGCTACCGCGACTTCATCACCGCCCTGCTGGCACTGGTGCGGGAAGGTGCCATTGGCGAGGATCGCATCGAGGACGCAGTGCGGCGCATCTTGCGGGTAAAAGCGGCGATGGGCTTGCTGAACGCTACTCCTGCGCTGTGGTCGAACGCGGAATTGCAGGAGTATGTCGGCTCGGCGGAGCATCGGGCGCTGGCTCGACGAGCAGTGCGCGAGTCCGTAGTGCTGTTGAAAAACGAGCGCTCCCTGCTGCCGCTTTCGAAGTCGGCGCGACGCATTCACGTCGCCGGAGTGCACGCCGACAATCTGGGATATCAGTGCGGTGGTTGGACGATCGCATGGCGGGGAGGGAGCGGGCGGATTACCGAGGGGACCACGATTTTGGAAGGAATTAGAGCCATAGTGTCGCCGGCAACGGAGGTGACGTACTCGCTGGACGGCAGTGGCGCCGCCGGGGCCGATGTGGCCATTGTCGCCATTGGCGAACGGCCATACGCCGAGTACACCGGCGATCGGGCAGACCTTGCCCTCGAGCCGAGGCAAGTGGAGCTAGTGCGCACGGTGGCGCAGGCAGGCGCGCCGGTGGTGGTGGTTTTAGTGACCGGAAGGCCTCTCATTTTGGGCGAGGTGCTCTCGCTTGCGGATGCATTGTTGGTCGTATGGCTTCCGGGTACCGAAGGGCAGGGCGTGGCCGACGTGCTGTTCGGCGACTTCGCTCCGGTGGGGAAGCTTTCGTTTTCATGGCCGCGTTCGATAGAGCAAATTCCCATCAATGTGGGCGACGCCGTGTACGACCCGCTGTTTCCCTTCGGTTACGGACTCGTGTACTCGAGGTAAGGTTGGCGCACCGCAGCCGGTGGCAACGTTGCCGCCATATCCAAAGTGGGTATTTCCCTCTTGCTTGGTGAGGGAACCATATCGCCAGCAATGGAAACTTGCGGCAAATTGGGCCAAAGTGACGGCCGTATGCAGGGACAGAAAGTGACGCCAAGCGAGGCCGCTCCGGCTGCCCAGCCAGGGCAGGCGGGCATCTCTGCGGAGCTCGCGCAGTTCTTGGAGGCGGTCCGGGCACCGCTGCGCTTCCTCGCGCAAGCCTCGCCTGAGGTGGCGTCACGCACGGAGTTTCCAGCGGCAGAGCTTGCCCAACAAGGGCGGGCCTTGCTGTCGGGCTTGGCGACCGCGGCGCAACGCGGCGCGTTGGCAGCCTTGTGCGCGGCACTGGAGCGAGTTTACGCGGTGCCCGCGAGTGAGCGGGGCGCCATGATTGCCCGTTGCCGAGCTGAACTCGGGGCCTTGGAGACGGCGCTTGCGGCACCGCCCGCCGACGTGGCCTACCGGCGCTTCACTGGCAACCTAGAACGCAGCTTCGAGTTGCTGTCCCGTCCGGTGCAGTTCCTGAAAGGCGTGGGGCCGCAGCGCGCGCAAGACTTGCAGCGCTTCGGCATCGAGACGGTGGAAGACCTCCTCTACCACTTGCCGTTCCGGTACGAAGACCGGCGCACCGTCACCCCGATTCGCGCGTTGCGAATCGGAGAAACGGCCACGGTGGTGGGCGAGCTGGTGTCGCTACAAGAGCGTTTCGTCGGGCGGGTCCAACGCCATGTTCTGCAAGGCGTGTTGCGCGATGCCACCGGCTCGCTCGCACTGGTGTGGTTCCACCAGCTCCCGTTCTTTAAGAACAACCTGGTGGTGGGCGAACGCTACCGCGTGTACGGCCGGGTGGAGGGCAGCTACCGCTTCACGCTGCAGATGGCGCATCCAGACGTGGAGGCGGAAAGCGTGGCCGCCAAGCAGCAATCGCGCGTACTGCCGGTGTACCAAAAGCCCGGACGCATGGCGCTCACCACAATGCGGCGCATTGTGCAGCAGGCAGTGCAAGATTTTGCTTCCTACCTCCCGAGCGTGCTTCCGGCTGAGCTCGTGGCCGAGATGGGTGTGATGGATTTGACGGCGGCGATGGAGCAACTCCACCTGCCCGACAACAACGCCGATGTAGAAGCCCTCAACCTGTTTCGTTCGCTCGCGCACCGCTCGCTCGTCTTCGATGAACTCTTTTTTCTGCAGCTCGGCATGCAACTGCGGCGCCGCTCGGTGGAAAAAGAGAAGAGTCTCGTGTTCGACGACGGCGGGGCACTCGCGCAAGATTTCTTGCGCCGGCTGCCGTTTGCTCTGACCGCCGCACAACAACGGGTGATTCGCGAAATCACCAGCGATCTCCAGCGCGGCCACCCCATGCACCGGCTCGTGCAGGGCGATGTGGGAAGCGGCAAAACCGTGGTTGCGCTCTACGCCGCGCTGGTGGCGATTGCCAACGGAGCGCAGTGCGCGTTCATGGCGCCGACGGAGCTTTTGGCGGAGCAGCATTATCGAACGATCACCCGGCTTGCCGAGGGGCTGCCGGTGCGCGTGGCGTTGCTCACCGGGGCGGTGCGCCGCCGCGAGCGCGAGCCCCTGCTGCGCGAGATTGCTGCCGGCGACATTCACCTGGTGGTGGGAACGCATGCGCTCATCCAGGAGGGGGTGCGCTTTGCCAACTTGGGCCTCGGGGTGATCGACGAGCAGCATCGCTTTGGTGTTTTGCAACGCGCGGCATTGCACCGCCTGGGGTGCCGTGGCGAGGCGAGCCCGCACATCCTGCTCATGACTGCAACGCCGATTCCGCGCACGCTGACGATGACCTTGTACGGCGATCTCGATGTGTCCCTCCTCGATGAACTGCCCCCCGGACGGAAACCGGTGCAGACGTTTTTGCGCGGCGAGGCCGAGCGTGCGGAGGTGTATGCGCTGGTCAAGCGCGAGCTCGACCGCGGGCGGCAAGCGTACATCGTCTACCCGCTTGTGGAGGGGGGTGACGACTCGGAACTGCGCGACGCCACGACCATGGCCAAGGAGCTCGCGCGCACGGTGTTCCAGGGCTACCGCGTGGGCCTCGTGCATGGCCGCATGAAACCGGCGGAAAAGGATGCTGTGATGCGCCGCTTTCAGGCGGGCGAGGTGCAGTTGCTCGTGAGCACGACGGTGATCGAAGTGGGCATCGATGTGCCCAATGCTACCGTGATGGTGGTGGAGCACGCCGAGCGGTTCGGATTGTCGCAGTTGCATCAGTTGCGTGGCCGGGTGGGGCGCGGTGCAGACGAATCCTATTGCATCCTATTGGCATCGTACCGCCGTGGCGACGACACCGAGCGGCGCCTGCAAGCGATGAAAATTACCGACGGCTTTCAGATTGCCGAGATCGACTTGGAGCTGCGCGGCCCCGGGGAGCTGCTCGGGACGCGACAAGCCGGGGTGCCGGATTTTCGCGTGGCGAACGTCGTGCGCGATCGCGTCGTGCTCGAACAAGCGCGGGCAGCAGCGGAGCAGTGGCTGGCGAAGGACCCGGAATTGCGCTTGCCGGAATCGCGCCTTTTGCGGGCGGTGCTTAAACACCGCTGGGCGGACCGCTTGGAGTTGGCGCAAATCGGCTGAGCCGAGGGATGGGGCGGTGGTGAGGAAGAGCGTGCGGGTGGGTGCCGGAGTGTGGGTTTGCTGGGTGCTGCTGTCGATCGGTTTGGGGTTGCTCCTCGCCGCTCGGGCAAAGGCCGAAACTGCAGTCGAGCGCGGGCGCGTGCTCTTCGCCCTTGCTGGAGGATGCGGCTGCCACACCAGCAAGGACGGGCCCGTGGGCGCGGGGGGAGGCGAGGTGCCGACGCCATTCGGGAAGTTCTACGGAACGAACATCACGCCTGACCCGGAAACCGGAATCGGCAAGTGGAGCGACCAGGAAATCATTGCCGCTATCCGCGACGGGGTCGCGCGCGGGAAGGGGGTCGAGTCGCCAGCGATGCCGTACTACTGGTATGCAGGCATGAGCGACGAGGATGTGCGCGCGCTGGTGGCTTACCTGCGTAGCCTGCCCGCGGTGCGCCAGCCGAATCGGCCGCATGAGGGAGAACCCCCGTTTGCACGGCTCGCTTATCGCGCGTGGCGTGCACTCTGGGCGCCGCGCTTTCGCCCAGCGCCGGTGCGTCCCTCCGATCCAGTGGAGCGTGGGCGTTACTTCGTCGACCACGTTTCCCTTTGTGCCGATTGTCATACCCCGAGGAACTTCGTCGGGGCAATCCGCTTCGACTTGTATCTGGCCGGCACAGAGGCCGGTCCGGGTGGAACGCACGTGCCCAACATCACCCCGCATGAAACTGGAATTGGTTCTTGGGACGAGGACGACATCGTGAACCTGTTGCGCACCGGCTTCACGCCGGAGTTCGACAACGTACAAGGTTGGATGGCGGAGGTGGTGGAGGGCAAGGCTGGCGGCCCGGGCTACCGCGATGCACCGGAAGAAGAGCTGCGGGCAATTGCGCGGTATTTGCGGCAAGTGCGGCCGATTGCGCATCGGGTGGAGCGGGACTGACTGCCCCACTGGCGCACTTTCTCAGTTGACCAAGGGCGGGGGTTCACGTAAGCGCTCGCCCCTGAAGGAGGAGTCGATGCGGGAATGGATCGTTTTTCTGGTGGCAACGGGAGTTGCCGGGCTCGTGTGGGCCCACGAGAACAAGGAGCCGCTCCCAGAAGGACCTATTCGCGAGCGCCATGAATTGATGGAGCAAATCGGGGATCAGGCCAAGATCATTGGGGACGCGTTGAAAGCGGGGAAACTCGATCCGGTCGGTCCGGCCGCTGCGAAGATCGCAGAAGAAGCGGGCAAGGCGTTGCCTTTGTTCCCGGAAGGCAGCACGCATCCGCGCTCGCGGGCAAAAGCGGAGATTTGGCAGCAGTGGCCGGAGTTCGAAAAACTCATGAAGCAACTCGTGGCCGACGCCAAGGCCACGGCTGAGGCAGCTGCTGGGGGCGGCGACGTGAAAGCCGCGGCCAACAAAATGTTCGGGAACTGCAAGAGCTGCCACGATCGCTTCCGCTTACCGGAAAAGAAGTAAGCGGCGCCATTCTCTTGCAGGGGTTCGGCGGCTGTGTTAGCCGAACGCGCTCGCACGGTAGTGTTCCCCGGTAGCTCAGTCGGTAGAGCGGTCGGCTGTTAACCGATTGGTCGCTGGTTCGAATCCGGCCCGGGGAGCTTCCTCTTGAACGGCACCAACGAGGGCTGGCGGGTCCGATGAGTTCCCCCGGTCGCTCCGCTTGCGCGAAGTGTCCCGCTCCGCCGCAGCCGCCATCGGCGCTGGCAGGCCGCCCGCCGAGCGTGTTCGCCCGGCGACCACAAGCCGAGGCGGAGAGTCTACGAGGCACAGCTAGTCTTTGAGCCGGAGCCAGCCGATTGGTCGCGGCCGTTCCGCACAAATCCGGCACCGGTCGGCATAAAGCGTTGCGTGAGCTCGCGGACTCGAAAAGATGGCGCGGTGCTTTGGGCGCCGTGAAGAGGTTAGGTGTTGATGTAAGTCGTCCAACGCGTGAGGGCCAGAAGAAATGAGAAGCATGGTGCTCGCCAGACTTGGCCTTTAGCCAAACGGGTGTCCGTTCCTCGTTGCGCTTGCTGCGGCGCAACGGAATGGACTCGGATGGCGCGGTCTCTCGCGGCACGCGGCAGAAAAAACTTAGAGAGTGCGCTCGATCGTTAGCCAGCCCGCGTCAGGGGCGATGCGCTGACCGAACAGCCGGTTGCGCCGCCGCCCGCACGAAGAGAAGGAGGTCCGTCACGACCAGGTGGACTTGGGCGGTGTCCCCCACTCTCGCCGTTGTCGCTGTGATGTGGTCGCGTCCGCGGGCAACCCACGTGTGAGAAACCAGGGTGCAATGCTGACCCCAGCACAGTTGTCTGCCGGCCAAAGGCAGCGAATTCGATGCTCGACAAGCTCGTTGTGCTGGCCGGCAACGATGAGGCGTCGATCTACAACGTCCTCGAAGAGTTTCTCGAAGATAAGCTCTCCGTTGATCGCAACGCCAAAGCGTCCAGCGGCGAGGGTTCAGGGCCCGCGGGAGCGGAAATACGAGCCGCAGATGATCCGCGGCGTGGGGCGCAGCATCGCATTCGTGGCAATCGGGAGAAGGTGATCAGCATCCTGATGAAGGTCTGGGTTCGCCCCCTGCGCGACCTGTATCCCCCGCAGCGGGAAGGCCTCGATCTTGTCTCATGGCTTCCGCGCCAGGGGCGGATCGCTGTGCACTGGGGCATGGTGATGGCGGTTTACCCGTTTTGGGCGGGTCGCGGCGCACGTCGGACGGTTGCTCAGGCTCCAGGGAACGGCAAGCCATGCCCAGGTGCGCCGCCGTGTGATGGAGCAATATGGCCAGCGGCCAACCGTGAAGGATGCGGTGCGGGGGGTTTTGCGCTCGATGGTCGACTGGGGTGTCCTGAACGACGCCAAGACGGCAGGCGCGCGAGGTGGGGACGGCACGTACGTTGCCGGCCTTTCACTGCCCATCGCGGCTGCAGAACTCATCGCGTGGTAGGCTTCGGCGTTCTTGCACGCTCAGCCCGGCGGTTCCGTGCCTCTCGGAGCAGTGCTCGGCTCCACGAGCTTATTTCCGTTTTGCCTGAGCCCGTTTTCCGCGTATCAGTTAGCTGCGGTTTCTGGTCGGCTCGAGGTGCTACGGCAAGGTCTCGATGAGGACTTGCTCATCCTCCGCACGGTTGAGCTTCCGTTCGGGAATGGAGGCGAGTCCCAAAGCTCGCTTCGTTCGCATCGCCAAAACGTCGCGCGATTCCGCCTCTGAGTGGCGCCTGGGTCCCTAGCACTCCGCACAGGGGATCCCGTTGATTTGGGCGGAGCCGCCCATGGCTCTGTCGTGCCGATCCGGGTCGCCCCTCTGCGCTTCGATCCGCGGAGTGAGTTGGTGAATTCCGGGTCGAGGTGGTCGGGCGGCGATTCGCTGGAAAGGCATCCTCCCGCGCTGGCGAGTTGGATCGGTATCCCGATCACTCTTATGGCACAAAGCGGACCTTGCGTCGGGCCGCGGCGGCTACCTCGCTTCGCTGGAAGCGGAAGGTGAATGTGTCGCCGTTGATCCAGGCGCCGACCCAGTCGCCAAAGTGAATGTCCGGCTGGATGCGGTTGAAGCGATTGTCGTCTGCCGTGCCGCCCGGGTCGCCATTGTTGCCGCCGGGCAAGACGTTGTGGGCACGGATGCCGCGCGGGTCGAGCTCCACCACGAAACGCATCGAGGCGCCGCCGGAGAACTCGAAATTGTCGCTGTTCAGGCTGAACCCGCCTGGATTGACGGTTTCGCGGAAGCCGGGGGCCGGGAACGGGCCGAGATCGAAAATGTTCAAGCCCGCTTGACCCAAGAAGTGCTGGAACCGCACTCGATGAATTTTGCCCCACAGCCATTGCTCCTGAGCGTCGGTGGAAAACTTCTCCTGCAAGAACGTGAGTCCGTCGCGCAGTGCCTGAAGCAAAATTTCGTCGCGAGTTTCGCGCTGCGGGGTGTTGCGGTTGTCCCAGAGAAAACTTTCTCCGCTGGCATCCTTGGTGTGAACGACGAAGCCGGGGTCGGTGCGGTCTTGGTCTTCGAGGAGGTGGAGCAACGCGCGGGTGGCGTCATCGCCTCCTGGCGTGCCGATGCCGGTGCCGGCAAAGTCGTCCGCGAACGTCAGCCGGCTCAGGCGGGTGAGAAAGCCGGCAAAGATCGACGCAGCCGCAGCATCGGCTTTTTCCTCGTCGGACACGGGTTGAGCGCGGTGGCCTAAGTCGGTGCGCTCGTCTGCAGCATCCACGCCGGGCGGTGTGTCGAACGGCGGGGATCCGGGTCGCTCCTCGCCCCAGCGGCGTAGCCGCTCCAACGCCTCTGCCATCGCGGGCGTGACTAGATCCGGCCGCCGCTCCGCGGCAGCAAACAGAAATGGCAGAAAGCGCGCGGCTTCTTTCGAGCTGTGGTCGAATTGAAAGCGCGCCATGTCCTCCAAAGTCAGTTTTCCTCCTCCCGGGCGGGTGATGGCCGCTGTCAGAAGTTCCGTCGCTCGTTGTGCCCGGAAGCCATTGGCAAACTGAGGTGCCAGGTAGACGCTGTCGTTCAACGGATCGTTGTCCAGCGTGCCGCCGATTTGGTCGTTGTTGGCGGTGACCAAGAAGCCGCTGTCGGGGTTGACGGCCTGCGGGATCTTCTCGCTCGGGAGCCAGAGCGTTCTCCCGAGGTCATCACTCAGCCACTCGGCCTCTCCCGTGCCCGGCACGGGGAGGTACGGGACGATGCCAGGCGGCCGCTGCGGGATGAGCACCTGAGTGGAGTAGGCGATGTTCCCTTGGGTATCCGCCCAAATCCAGTTCTGCGCGCCGACACCGAAGTTGCGCAGCGCATTGCGGAAGTCGTTCACCGAACGGGCGCGCTGCAGGTCGAACAAGAAGCGCGCATCGTTGGTGATCTCGTGGCCGGTCCAACGCACGGTCATTCCGGTTGCAGCCAAGCCTACGGCACTGTCGTTTAGGTCGGGGTCGGCCACATTCGGACCGTGATGCGGCACGACCTCGATCGGCAGCAGGAAGGGTTGCGGACGTCCGCGCACTTGGATGGGTTCGTCCACCCGCAGCACGGGAACCCGCTGCCCCCTGAATCGCACCGTGCGCGGTGAAGCCGGGTAATCGGGGGGAGTTTCGAAGTCCTCGACATAGAGGTCGGTCACGTCATATCCGGCAGTTGTCGCTCCCCACGCACCATGACGATTGTGGCCGAGAATGACTCCAGGGAGCCCGGGGAAAATCACGCCGATGACATCCTCTTGGGTGTCGGCAATCGAGAGATGCAGCATGTGCCACACAGGAGGATTGAACAGGGCGAGGTGCGGATCGTTGGCCAGCAAGGCGTGGCCGTTCTGGGTGTGACGTGGTGCGACAATCCAGTTGTTGCTGCCCGCGCCGCGGCTGCGCGTACCGAAGGGCAAATTCGACGCGAGCTCGTCGAACATTCCCGTCAGGTCTTCGAGAATCTTCGGAGGCACGACAAATAGCGAGCCCGAGCTCGTGTCCCCGCGGATCCGATTTGCGCGCGCAGTGCGCGGTGGAAGAACCGTTGTGGGCGCGGCAGGGGCAAAGCGAAAGACGTCGCGGAACACCGCATCCGCAAGACTTTGCTGCGCGCGCGCCCACTGGATTTCGTCGCCTGAGGAATCGGACAGGCTGAATGCTTGCAAACGCGCGACGGCGAGCGTGTCCGCCGGTTCCCAAGGGGCGAGCTGCTCGGCGGTAAAGCCGAGGACGCCGACCAACGTGTACTCGGGTGGCAAGTGCGCACCGTTGCGGCCGTGTTTGAGATCGTCCAACCATGCGTTCACGCCTGCGGAGTATGCCTCGATCAAGCTTGCGACCTCGGGGTCAATCGCTTGCACGTGTTCCCAGAGCGCCCGGTGGAGTCGGCGCCCATCGCGGGTGGTGAAAAAGGTTCGCATTTGAACATCGGTGGAGAGTGACAGACGGCCGAAGAGCTCGCTCAAACGCCCGGTGGCAAAGCGGCGGATGACGTCCATCTCCCAGAAGCGCGCTTGCGCGGTGACGTAGCCTTGCACGTACACCGCCGCCGTGAAGTTCGGGGCGTAAATGTGCGGCATTCCGAGGTCATCGAAGACCACGTCAACCGTGCCGGGAAGCCCGTTCAAAGCGATTGTTTGCGCGACGGGCAAGGCAGCGATTGGGTCGGCGCTTTGTTCCCCATCGTCACCGCAGCCAGAACATGCGAGTGCAATCAGCAGCGCAGCAACGGGCAAACTCCAGGTGCCTTTCCCGCGAATCTTCCCATTCCACATGCTTGAGCTCACTCGCTGCCCTTAATCAGCGAAGAGAAAATTTGGCAAGCCACGCTTGCTGTGGAAACCGCGATTGACGCGCGAAGGAGGCGCGTGGTAGCCAGGTGCTATGGCGCCACGAGCACAAGACAATCCGAAACCACCAAAGGCTTACGAAGAATTTGTCCGACGCTTTCCGAAACTCGGTGAAGCGTGGGAAGCGATTGCCGAGGCGGGCAACGATGGGCCGCTCGAGGAACAAACGCGGCGGCTGGTGAAGCTTGCGGTAGCGATCGGCGCCATGCGTGAGGAGGCCGTACGCGCGAGTGTGCGCAAGGCGCGCGCTGCGGGGATTGACATGCGAGCACTCGAGCAAGTGATCGCGCTGGCCGCGGGCACGATTGGCTTGCCTGCAGCGGTAGCCGCCTTTACCTGGCTCGAGCAAGCTGAGGACTGAGCCACGAGCAACTAGCGCCGAGAGCTGCAAGGGAGAGGCTGCAAGCGGGGCCGAGCTGGGCAGCAATGGATTCCCGGTGGCCAAACGCGTGGCCACGGGCGAGGGCGCGGGTGGCTGCGCTGTGTGGCAGGCGACGGGCTGCGGAGAAGGGCAAGCGACAATGAAACGAGTGAACCATCGGGATGCGAAGGCGATGTATCGCGAGAAGTTACGAACTCCTCAGGAAGCTGCTGCGCTGGTGCAGCGCGAGGATACTTTGGCCGTACCGATTGCCACGGGACAACCGACCGCGTTTCTCACTGCCTTGGGTGAACGGGACGACTGGACAAACCTCGTCTTGTTTTCCGCCTTAATGATTCGTCCGTACGCGCTGTTGCAAAAGCCCGGTGTGCGGCTGATTTCGGGCTTCTTTGGTCCGATCGAGCGGATGATGAAAGCAGCCGGGGCGCGCATCGACTACTTGCCTGCCGACTTTCTCGGTTGGGAGCGCTATGCGCGGCTGATGCCGCCGCGGGTGATGGCCTCGGCGTTCGCGCCGATGGATGATCACGGCTACCTCAACTTTGGCCTGCACGCGGGGGCAACCTTTCACGCCTTTGTTGCGGCGGCGCGGGATCCAAATCGTTTGGCGATTGCGGAAGTCAACACCACGATGCCCCAAGTCTGCGGGTTGGCGCGGTTTGGTGGCCATCGGATTCACATTTCGGAAGTGGACTGCATCATCGAGACCGACGAGCCCGTGTTCGAACTGCCGGAGGAGCCGGTCACGGATCAGGACCGAGCGATTGCCGAGTATGTCGAACGGCTGATCGATAACGGTGCCACCCTACAGATCGGCATTGGTGGGGTGCCGAACATTGTGGCGAAGCTACTGGCGGAGGGCAAAAAGGGAGACTTTGGCATCCACACCGAGATGCTCGTCAACGGCATTATGCATCTCCATCAAGCGGGGAAGGTGACGAATCACAAAGGGGTATTCGATGGCTTCTCGGTGGCGACCTTTTGTGCTGGAAGCCGCAAGCTGTACGATTGGGTGCACCGCAATCCGGAGGTGCGCATGTTGCCGGTGACGTACGTGAACGACCCGGCCATCATCCGTCGCAACCGCGCGATGGTGAGCATCAATGGTGCGTTGGCGATCGATCTCAGCGGGCAAGTGATGGCGGATACCATCGGTCCCCGGCAATACTCCGGAGTCGGCGGGCACGAGCTCTTCGTCATCGGGGCTCACGACAGCGAGGGCGGCAAAAGTTTCATCTGCTTGCATTCCACGGCCAAAGCCGGTGGCCAGCGCGTGTCGACGATCGTGGCGAGCTTCGCCCCAGGCACGCCGACGACCACACCCCGGCACCACGTGCAGTACGTGGTTACAGAGTACGGTGCCGTGAATCTTTCGCTGCTGACGGATGCGGAACGCGCGCACGCTCTCGTGGAGATCGCGCATCCGGACTTCCGCGAGGAATTGCGGGAGGCTGTGCGGCAGCGCTTTGGATGAGCTGGCGAAGGAGAGTAGCGATCGATCTGGTGACGGATGCGCTCACGGGAAGAGGTTCGAGGAGGGGAAGTGCATGCACTATGTCTGCCCGCGCTGTAACCGTTCCTACCGGGTGAAACCGCCTGAGGGCACGTGCCCGCAGTGCAACGCAGCTCTGGTTCCAGAAAGCGAGAGCCACGAAGGCGAACCGAAGCCGAACGCAGGCGAACCCATGCCACCGCGACGCCGGTTGTAAACCGGAAGCGACTGGGTAGGCGCGCACAGTTGCCAGAGCCGATGGGTTACCCCAGGTGCTTGGCAGGCTCGAATTGGCTACCACCTCGGCCATGCGCGAGCTCGTGAGTATGTGGCGGAATACCCGCATGGTGGTGTTTGCCGCCCTCACTGCCTCGCTTTACGCAGCGATTCTTATCCCGTTCAAAGTGTTGCCCATCATTCCCGGAGTTACGGAACTCCGCCCTGCCAACGCGGTGCCGGTGGTGTGCTCGTTCTTGTTCGGACCAGCCGCGGCCTGGGGCGCCGGCATTGGGAATGTCATCGGGGATTTTTTCGGCGGCTTCGGTCCGGGAGATTTGTTCGGGTTTTTCGGTAACTTCCTCTATGGCTTTTTACCCTATCGGACGTGGGAGCTCCTCAGCGCGCGCACTCCGACGCCGCGCCAGGTGCGAGAGTGGGTGTTGTTCGGTGCGGTGGTGGCGCTCGCCAGTGGAGCTTGTGCACTGGTGATCGGTTGGGGACTCAACTTGCTCGGCTTCGTGCCTTTTCGGGTGTTGGGCAATATCGTGTGGATCAACAACATGCTGGCGAGTCTGCTGCTCGCGCCTTTTTTGCTGGCAGTGATTTATCCACGCGCGGAGCGCGGCCGATTGACTTACCGCCACGTGATGGGACAGCGGGAAGCGAGTGCGTCGATCGTGCGCTACCTCGGGTTGGCAGTGGTGGTGTTTGCCGTCGCGGTGGGCATGTGGCTCGGGAACGGGTTGTCTGCGGGTACCGTGACCGTGCCGTGGGTGGATGCAGATGCGGCGACGGGCACCGGGCAGCTTGCGGTGGGTCTCGGATTGCTGCCGGTGCTCGGTTTGCTCGTGCTGGGCATTGCGCTGTTGTGACGTGAAGGCGGCAAGCGAACTTGCGGTCTGCTTGCGTGGAGTGAGCTTCGTATACGACGGCGCGAGCGAGCCTGCGCTGCGCGAGGTGAACTTGGCGGTGGGGCGCGGTCAAATGGTGGTGGTGATGGGGCCGAGCCACGCGGGCAAAAGCACCCTGGCCAAGATTCTGAATCGCACCGTGCCTGCCTTCCAATCGGGCTCGTTGCGCGGCGAGGTGTGGCTTCTCGGGCAACGCTGCAGCAACGAGACCGTGGCGGATTTTGCCGGTCGCATTGGCCTCGTGGCGCAGGACTTCGAAGCCCAGTTGTTTTCCACCTCGGTAGAGTGCGAGGTAGCCTTTGCCCTAGAGCAGTTCGGCATTGCGCCCGCGGCAATGCGCGAGCGCGTACGCCGGGCGATGCGTGCCGTGGGGCTCGAGGGGTTCGAACAGCGGGATCCGGCGACGCTCTCCGGTGGGGAGAAACAGCGCCTGGCAATTGCCTCAATGTTGGCTTTGGAGCCGGAACTCCTGGTTTTCGATGAGCCGACGACGGACTTGGACCCTGCAGGCAAGGAGGAGGTGTTAGCCGTTTTGGCGGCGCTGCGTGCGCAAGGGCGCACGTTAGTTGTCGTGGAGCATGAAACCTTTGCGGCAGAGATGGCTGATTGGCTTGTCTTCATGGTGGGGGGCGAGGTGGTGCGCCAGGGGTCTCCCGGAGAGCTCTTGCGCGATGTCGAGCTCTGTCTTCGCTGTGCCGTACGGCCGCCGGACACTGCCGTGTTGGCCAAGGGTTACGGCTGGCCGGAGGTGCCAACGACCATCGAGGCGGCGGCAGCCAAGCTCGAAGCGCAGATTGCGAAGGTGCAACCGGTAGAAAGTGCTGCTCGAGACCGAGAGCCGGTGCGCGGGGCGGCCCCGCCACTGTTGGAGGTCGATCGCGTGTCGGTGCGATATCGGGACGCCGCGCAGCCGGCGCTGGAAAACATTTCCTTTTCGGTGCGCGCGGGGGAGTTGATCGCCTTGCTCGGGCAGAACGGCTCCGGCAAGACCACGCTGGCGAAGTGTTTGAACGGGCTGCTACCTCCCGCCGCAGGCGAGGTGCGCTGGCGGGGTGTGCCGCTTGCGGAGCTGCCCCTGAGCAAGCGGGCAGCGGCTGTCGGTTACGTGTTCCAGAACCCCGACTATCAAATCTTTGCCGATCGCGTGTACGACGAGGTGGCGTTCGGCCCGCGCAACGTCGGGTTATCCGCGGAGGAGGTCCAGGCTCGAGTCGGAGAGGCGCTAACGGCTGTGGATTTGCTGCCGCGTGCGGATGACGATCCCTTTTGGCTCACCAAAGGAGAACGGCAACGGCTGGCGGTGGCTTCGTTGCTGGCGCTGCGCCCGGAGGTATTGGTGTTGGACGAGCCCACCACTGGCCTCGACTATCGGGAACAGCGTCAAATGATGGAGCTGGTGCGTAAACTCCAGACCCAGGGTATGGCCGTGATCATCATCACCCACAGCGTGTGGCTGGCCGCCGAATACGCAAAGCGCGTGCTGTTGCTGCGCAGTGGGCGGCTCGTCTTCGATGGCTCCGTTGCCGAACTCTTCGCACAGCGAGAATTGCTGGAGTCAGCCCGCTTGCGGGTGCCCGCCGCGGTGGAGCTTGGGCAACGCTATGGCTTGTCGGTGCGTTCGGCGGACGAACTTGTGGACATCCTACGAGGCGGCTGAGGGACGATGAATCTCAGTCTCTACATCCCGAGCACCTCCGCACTCCATCGCCTGCATCCGGTCGCCAAGATGTTCGGCGTGCTTTGCTTTTTCATTGCCGCATTTGTCGCCGAGCGGCCAGCGCAAAGCATTCCCTTGGGTGCGTTCGTGCTCGGCTTGTTCTGGGCTGGTGGAGTCGGTGCCAATGCTTGGCGCTTTCGTTGGTTTCTTGCCCTGGTGTTCGCGATGACCTTTGTGGTGTGGACCTTATTTTTCAACAGTGCGCAGCCGTGGTTTTCTTTTGGGCCAGTGCATCCCGGTCCCGACGGCGCGGTGTTTGCGCTCGCCATGGCGTGCAAGTTGACCACATTTTTCCTTTGCGGTTTGTTATTTCTCTCGACCACCCGGGTGGAGGAATTTGCCGATGCTCTGCGCATGGTGGGCGTGCCCGCCAAATTGGGTTTCACCTTCACGCTGGCATTTCGGCTCGTTCCGGTGTTCGTCGATGCCGCCGTCTCGGTGGTGCAAGCGCAGCGGTGTCGCGGGTTCGATTTTGATCGCGGGAGTTGGCTCCAGAGGATCGCGCGTTATGTGCCGGTGATTGTGCCGGTATTCATCGGAGCGCTGCGACGAGCCGATCTTATGGCCATGGCGCTGGAGGCACGCGGATTTCAGCGGCGGGGGCCTCGAACCAGTTTTCGGACTTACGACTTCGGCTGGCGCGAGATTGTCGCTCTCGCCGTTTCCGTGGTGCTCGCCGCGTTGTGGTTGTGGGTGCGCCGCCCGGTGGTGTCTTGACACTCGCGCCGCGGAGGAGCGGCAAATTGGTTGGAGCCCGGTTGGCAACCCACCCGCTGGTCGGACCGGATCGTGCGGGAGGCATCGGAGCCGCGCTGCCAGAAGGAGATGGCACGTGGCGGGAAGCGCGCACGCGTAGGCTGGTCAGCCGGATTCTTCGGGTGATCCCCCTTCTTGGCCGTTGCCTTTGCGGGCTTCGCGAGAGCGGCGAGCGGCAACCCAGCCGAGCCGCTCCTTTTGGGGCTTGGGGTTGTACACGAGGGCGCCTGCCGGCACGTCCTTCCGGACCGTGGTGCCCGTGGCCACATACGCATCGTCCCCAACCGCAACAGGAGCCACCAGTTGGGAATCGCTTCCAACTTGCACGCGGGCGCCAATGACCGTCCTGTACTTGCGAAAGCCATCGTAGTTGCACGTGATCGTGCCTGCGCCGATGTTCGTTTCTTCGCCGACGTCGACGTCGCCCAAGTACGCCAGGTGGTTGGCTTTGACACCCGCGGCAAGCACGGCATTTTTCGTTTCCACGAAGTCGCCGATATGCACGCGGGGGCCGAGCCGCGTTCCTGGGCGTAGCTGGGCGAAGGGGCCGACCACGACGTCCTCAGCGAGTTCCGCTTCCTGCATGACGACGCCGAACTTGATGTGGCAGTTCGGACCAATGCGGGAATCGACGACGCGTGCACTGCCGTCGAAGCGTGTGCCGGAGGCAACCGAGGTGCGTCCGTACAGCAGCACGTTCGGGCCAATGACGACGTCGGGCGATAACTCCACCTGGGGGCCGATGTATGCTGTGGCAGGGTCGACAATTGTGACCCCGTGGAGCATCCACTTGTGGGAGATCCGCCTGCGCAGAAGGGCCTCGCAGTGCGCCAGGTCACTCAGATTGCTCACCTGCGCCACTTCCTCGTTTGCGGCGGCAACCGAGCTAACGTGCATGCCGGCGCCCCGCGCCAGGGCGATGACGTCCGTGAAATAGAGTTCGCCTTGGGCATTGTTGGGCTCGAGGCGAACGAGCAGGCCTCGGAGTGCAGCCGAGTTGACGCAGTACACCCCGACGTTCACTTCGCGAATTCGCCGTTCGGCCTCGGTCGTGTCGCGGTGTTCGCGGATGAGGAGGACGTGTCCCTTGTCATCACGAATTACGCGGCCAAACCCAGTTGGATCCTCTACGGTTTGGGTGAGAAGCGTAACCGCTGCCTGATCGGCGCGGTGATGAGACAGTAAGCGCAGGAGGGTGTCGGGTTGCAGCAACGGTAAGTCCCCGGGGAGGATCAACAGGTCCCCTGCGTAATCGGGCAGGCTTTCGAGGGCTACCCGAACGGCGTCGCCAGTGCCCCGGGGACGCGGCTGTACGACCAAACGGGGTGTGAACGGTGCACAGGCAACTCGGGTTTCCTCCGCCTCGGGCGCGACCACGACCACCAGAGGGTCCGCACCTACAGAGCGCAACAAGCGTAGCGGATAGGTGATCAACGGCTCGCCGGCTAGCTCGTGGAGCACCTTGGGGCGCACGGTGCGCATCCTCGTTCCACGCCCAGCAGCGAGCAGCACTGCGCCAACCTGATCGAGAGCGGCCATAGAATCTCCTTGCTGTACCCTCGCACGAGGATCAACTCATTGCCTTCGTTCGAGGTATCTCGACAACATATTACTGTCTACACCACAGTCATTCGCTTTGTCTAGTCCTCTTCGTTGCGGCGCCCGCCCGACGGCCAGAAACTCCTGACGTCGGATTTCCCAGCGACCGTGGAGAGGCTTTCGGTGGGTGGACAGCCGAAAATAAGATTACATGCACATTGGTTGACTTCCGCATGAGGTCCACTAACATTTGCCGCCATGCACATCGAGACGCTGAAGGTCTTCTGCGACGTAGTCGAGACTGGGAGCTTTTCGCAAGCGGCGGCACAAAACTTCATTACGCAATCGGCGGTAAGCCAGCAATTGCGTAACCTGGAGATGAAGTACCAATGCCGGCTGCTGGAGCGGAGTCGCGCGGGTGCGAAACCCACCCCCGAAGGAGCGATTTTGTATCGCGCTAGCCGGGAGATTTTGGAGCGCTACCGTCAGATCGAAACGGAGCTCCAGGAAAGTGCCAAGATTGTTTGCGGGCCGTTGCGGGTGGCCATTGTGTACAGCGTCGGTTTGCACGAGTTGCCCCCGTACTTGAAGGAGTACCTGCGTTTGTACCCGCAGGTGAACGTGCACGTGGAATACTCGCGTCCGAACAAAATTTACGACGACGCGATTGCTGGCCGGATCGACCTCGGGATTGTCGCTTACCCTTCGAAGCACCCGCAAATTCAAATTGTGCCGTTCCGAGAGGACAAGCTGGTGGTGGTTTGTCCGCCGGATCATCCACTGTCGAACCAAAAGCGAGTTACGCTTGCGCGCCTGAACGGAGAGACGTTTGTGGGCTACGAGCGCGAGGTGGCCACGCGAAGGGCACTCGACCAACTGTTCCGCGACCGGCAGATTCAAGTGCGGTATGTCGGCGAGTACGACAACATCGAGACAATCAAGCGGGCCGTGGAAATCGGGCAGGGGATTAGCATTGTGCCGCTTGCTTCGGTGAAGCACGAAGTGGAGCATGGCACGCTCAAGGTCATGCAGTTGGCTGACGAAACGATTTTACGTCCGCTCGGCATCGTGCACAAAAAGGGGCGGCACTTGTCTCCGGCGGCGGTAAAGTTCATCGAAGTTTTGAAGCGCCCCGACTTGCAGAAGTTGCACGAATAGCGACTGCATTCAGGCAGCGGGCACGATCACGCGCTCGACCACGTCGGGAATCTCGTGGGGCTGCCAGAGTGCAGATTTGAAGTAGTCGAAGCGGCGCCAGTCGGTGGTGCAAGAATCGAAGTAGCGACTGTTGGGGTTGCCGCTCGGCCCTGAGGAATGCGCGAAATAGGCTTCCTCGGGCTTCGCGAGATCGCAGACAAAGCGGCTGGTGGCGCCGACGAAGGCGCGCAGTGTGTTGCCGAACGGGAAGGCAACACTGGGGCTCACGGTGTAGAGTTCGCCCGGGAAGCTGTCGTCGAGCGCGCGAAAATAGCGCCCAATCCAAGGCAGTTCTCCGAGCCAGAGTGCGAGACGAATACGCTGCACGCGACCCCAGGTCCACTCGCTTACGTTGGGCCCGAAGACTTTTTCGAGCCTCTCGATTGCCCGCTCGAACGCCCGCGCCACCAATTCTGGGAGCTGGTGGCGCGCGGCCTTCTCTACCGGTTCGCGCAACGGGTCGTTGGCATCGACGAGCAAACGATGCACGCGGGGGATGGCTCGGCGGGTACGGAGAAAGTGGCGTCCGGCTTGGGGCCCGAGCAAACTCAAGAAGCAAATGTCGGCCAACTCCCGTTGCAACCACGCGAGGATCGAGGGTGCGACTGCGCCGGTGTCGAAGCGGCCGTTCCACGAGCGCAGCGCTCGGAACGCGGCGCCGCGCACCCCATCGTGTTGTGCATAGCGGCGTTCGAGTGCCGTACAGATGGCATCGCGCAGGACGGTGCCGTAGTCGCTGTCGATGTCCGACTGAAGGGCAAAAAACGATTCGATGGAGTGCCGATCGTTCCCAGCGAGAAAGGTTTCGATGCGCCGCTGGCGGTACAGGGGCTCCACATGTGCGCGGGACGAGATGAGGTGGCTTTGGGTCTCGTCTGTGAAGGAGTTGGCGGTGGCGACAAAGCCGGATGCCGGGTTGATGATCTTCGGGTTTTCGGAGAAGGGGAGCATGCCCCGCCAGTCGGATGTGGGATCGTGAGCGTCGCGCACGAACAGGCCGCTGCGGGCACGAGCGACGAGTTGGCCGTACGGTTCCCAGGCGATCGTGCCGTCCACGTGACCGTAGACGTGATTGAAGTCGAAGGGGCCGAGATTGATTTCTTCCAACGCCGCACGGTGCTGCGCCACGGTGCGTGCCTCGGCGAGGCGGAGGAAGCCGTGGACGAAAGCCCCGGCATCGCTCGGCACGTAGCGGAGGGCGAGGTCGACACCGTCGTGGTGCTTCCACCCTGGGTACACGATTCCATGCGGGCAGCTTTCCCATTCGATCATGGCGTCGGATCCAAAACGCACGGTATGTCGCTCGCGGTGCTTTTTTAAGCTTCCCCAACCGGACGCGGTGCGGTACTTGCTGGGATCATCCGGTGCGCGGTGGATGCGGAACAAGTCCCACGCATCGCGATACGCGGTGGTCACGCCCCAGGCGAGGAAGCCATTGTGGCCAAACGGGAACACTGGGCAGCCAGGCAACAGCCCACCTTGGATGCGGTACTGTGGGCACTCGAGGTGCGCGTGGTACCAAAAAGTCGGCAGGGGGAAGAAGGGCACATGTGGATCGTTTGCGACCACAGGTTTCCCTGAAGCCGAACGGCTTCCGGCCACTGCCCAGTTGTTGCTTCCGGTGCCTTCCAGATGGAGTGGTGGTTCGGGCTCGGGGATGACTCCGGGAACGCACTCGGGGGCATCGTCCCAAGGTGCTTCCGGAAAGACTGCTCGCGCGAGGTCGTCGCCATTGGCGCCGCGCACTGCATCGAGCACGAGTTCAATGTCGAGGGGCGCAAGCGCCACGCAAAAGGCGCAGGTGCGCGCGATCAACAGCGCGTCTGCCGGCCGCCACGGAAGCACGGGTCCGAAGGGGAGGTGGTCGATTGGGTAGATGCCGTTCATTGCCTTGAGTGCGGCGTTGACTCCACCGGCGAAGGCTTCGAGCACGCGGCGCGCGCGTTCGGGGGCGCGTTCGTAGTCCCGCTCGCTTGCGGCCTCGAAATCGAGCGGGCGAACGAAGGCGTCGACATCGAGGAGCGACCGCCCTGGGAACACCAGGCTGGTGCGCGGGAAACGCGGGTTGCCGATCAATTCCGTGAGGCGCCCCGCCCCCAGATGGCGGAGCAAGTCCATCAACGTAAAGCGATCGGCACCCATCAGGTAGCCGAGCGCAGCATAGAGGTCGGCCTCGGTGCGGGCATAGATATGGGCAACGCCACGGGCATCGCGAACAATTTCCACCTCCGCATTCATCGGCGGCAGATGGGCTGGGGCGAGCGCTGGCCAGGTTAGAAGGCGGGTGCCTCGGATTCGCTCCACGAGGAAGCGCAACAGCGTGGCCATGCGGCGCTTGGGGGGTAGTTGGTTGGTTTCGATTGCCATCGCTCCTTACGTCCTTGTCCTCGGAAAAAGACACCTGTCCGCCTGCACGGAATTCCCCGTGTCGGGAGGCGCGCTGGCGGTGGGTGTGGAAGCTGGCGGCGCCGAGAAGCCAGGCTACCAGGCGGGAAAAACGTGCTGGAAGATCAAGCCGCCGGTGAAGTACGTGGTAATATCGGTCGACGGGCCCTTCACCGGGCGCATGTGTGCTTCGTCGCGTCGGGCGAACAATCCGAGCGTGTTGCCGTTACCTAGGCGATACTGCAACGCTCCGGCCAAGTACCAGCCTCCACCGTCGTCGTCGATCACCCCAAAGGTGTGGGTGTAGTAACCTCCACCGCTGGCCAGCGACACCTCGAGGTGCTCGTCGTAAAGCGCAAAGCGAGGGCCCCCGGTGATCGAAAACACGCTCTGCACATTGCGCCCTTTGGTGGAAACCCCGCTGTCCAAAGGCATGGCGGTAAACTGCGGTGTAAGTTCGATCCCAAAAGTAAAGCTATCGGCGAGAGTGAACAGGCGTATGCCTCCGCGAGGGGCGATCACTCCGCCAACATCCGCCGTGCGCCGAAGCTTCTCCGTTGGCGCGGCAAAGCCCAGATCCACAGCCGCATACGGTTCGAAGGCGTAAACCTTGGCAGTAATTACCGCGGATGCGGCAAGCGTATATGCCCACAACCAAACACGTTCCTTCATGTTCTGACCACCTCCTTCTAGTCTACTCGTCCACTTGCATTGAAACTCCGCTGCCGGGCGGCGCTGGGTTCCGTTTGTCCCCACAGGGACCCGCTTCGGCAAGCAAGCAGTACTTCAACTCCGGAAAAATTTGAAGGGAGTTGCTGCCGACTTCGCTGCGTAGGAAAGCTTAATGCAACTGCGCGGAGGTTTTGGCAATTGACTGAGGGCGTTTTGTGTGGCATTTACGGCGTAACTTTCGAAGGATCGTTGGCAGTGTTTCTGCGCGTAGGGGGACTTATGGCAGCGGTTATTCGGGGTTTTTGGGCTTGGCCGAAAGCTCGAAATATTGCGCTGGGTGTGTTTTCTGCAGGTTTACGGCTGGCGCCGCTTGTGGTGTGGGTTTGGGCGATCGCCGCGTTTGGTGCTGTCCACGTAGTTTCGCCGACCAGTCCTGGCGGGTGGGGCTTCTTGGTCGAAAGCGGTACGACGGCTGGCGGGAATTTTCAAAGCATCGGGCCGGGGACTCCGCCGCTCGGCTTTGGAAGCGTGAGACTACAGGTGAACAACGTGGCGGATGGAATTGTCTTCGGTCGCCTGGGCTGGAACAGTTTGCTGCTCGCGAATCTCGAGGTGCTGAGTTACTCGACATATCAAACGAGTGCGTCGTCGCCTGTTCTTTTGCCGACCTTGCAGATTCCGTACGACGCTAACGTTTTCGACTTCGACCTGTCCTTTCAAGGGAGGCTCGTGTTCGAGCCGTATTTGGCTACCGGTCTTAGTCAACCGGTGCAAAACGCCACCTGGCAAAGTTGGGATACATTGAACACTTCCGCGAACGGGTGGTGGGCTACCGGAGGGCAGGTTTCTACGGGGAACCTTTGCTTGCCCGGGGGCTGCACGCAAAGCAGTCCGTGTACCCTTGCGCAAATTATTGCCTGTTTTCCCAATATTGGCGTGCATCCGAGTGCTTTTTTCGGGGCGATCTTGTTCAAGGCGGGGAGCGGTTGGAACTCCTTTGACGGGAACGTGGATGCCTTTTCCATCAAGGTCAGCGGGCAAGAAATCGATGTGTACGACTTCGAAGGTGTGCCCCCGACCATGACCCCGACGCCGACTGAGACACCCACTCCGACGGAGACTGCGACTCCGACAAACACGCCGACAGTGACGAATACACTGACGCCAACGGACACACCGACGCCGACTAATACGCCTACACCGACAAACACGCCGACTGCGACCCAGACGGCGACTCCGACCGACACACTGACACCGACGGAGACTGCGACGCCGACGAATACGGCGACCCCAACAGAGACCGCGACTCCATCCCGGACGGCTACACCGACGCCGACTGAGACACCCACTCCGACGGAGACTGCGACTCCGACAAACACGCCGACAGTGACGAATACACTGACGCCAACGGACACACCGACGCCGACTAATACGCCTACACCGACAAACC